>DPKV01000250.1 GCA_003542325.1 Anaerolineaceae bacterium | reverse complement strand
GAGGTCAACCGGTGAACGTCATCATCGTCAACCGGACGTTGGAAAGCCACGTAGGTCAACAGTTTTTCAATTTCACGGGTTGCCCGTTGGGTATTATTCCCGACGTATTCAGCAAGGACCTTTGCTGCATCAAGAGAGAGGCTCCCTCCCAGTTCGACGGCTTTCTTTCGCGTCCAGTTAATCATTTCCGCATCCGTTGGCAGCGAGCAATCATACACGTACGCGTGCCCTTTGGCAGAGTCAACCCACTTCATTAACCAGTGGTTTTTTGTCAGGGTCTCCCACACCCACTCACCGCGCTTGTAGCTGCGTGAATCCGGGATCAGCAGCACCAGAGCCGTGGTTTGAGGCAGCGAATCCAGCAAGGACAGCAGGTCTTCCCGGGCTTTTTGTTTCCCGGGGCCGTTGTAAGGTGCCAGCGCATCCTCCACGATCACCAGACGCCGTTCCGTCAGGAAGGGCATGGCCAATGCGGCAGAGCGCAGGTCATTGAGCGATGTGGATTTTCCTTCCAGGCGGGTCGTATTCATCTCCGCCATGTCCGGAGTACCCAGGCGCTGGTAGAAATCGCTCAGTTTGGATTCTATCTCCTCACGGTCATCGCCGCGCAGGAGATAAACGATGGGTTTCTCCTCAGACATGCAGGGGATCAGCCTTTGGTGACAATATAATGGATTTTCAGGTTGGTTTGCAGGGAGGTCTCCACGCGGACCAATTCCATTTCGCCGGGGTCGCCTGATGTGGTGATCTCTTTTTGCACCATGGGGCCTACCCGGCGGGTCAGGATCAAGGCGATGGTTGCCAGAAGGATCATGATGGGCAGGCGTCGGGTTTTTTTACCGAATCCTTTTCCCACGCCTACCATGCCCAACCATGCGCCAAACCCGGCGAAGATGCCTGAGATGACGTAATTCGTGCCGCAGTTAGGATGCTGGGCTAATTCGGTTTCTCCGGCCCGCAGCCGTTTGAGGGCTTCAATGGCTGCCTCCGCCACATCCTCGGTCGGGACGTTGCCAATGATGGCGAATCCCTTTGGCGAGGATATCCCAGCCAGGCTCACATTGGGGTATTTCTTTGCCAGGACATGAATTGTGGCATGCTCCAGGCCGTGGTTTTTTCGGGTACGGAAAATTGGGGGAAATTCAAGTATGGATTTACTCATTTTGACATCCTGTTTGACTAATGACGTGGAAAAGCACTCATCTTGCTGGTGTCGATTGATTCAATTATAACGGGTTAGGATTATTCCGGCAAAGTTAAGAAATGGAGTGCGGGCTTCAGCCCGCTCTGAAACATGGCTCATTATTGTTATTGGATTGGGAACAATGTAAACTGATTAAAAAAGAAATGTATAGTGATAACGTACGCACTCAATTCATGTTATGTAAGATGGCTGGCCTGCCTACGTGACATATAAGTCAGCAATGAATCGAATAATCCGCTGGAGTTATACATACTGCGGACTAAAGTCCGCGCTCCATGGGAGAACGCCATAGTCAGCACAGTAAAATGGAGGTTATGGTTGTCGGTTAGGCTATCTGCATGACCAACAACCTACTTCCTAATCCCTGGTCCTAAATTCCTAATACCTATTATTGGATCAACGCCAGCATGAGCGCTTCCTGAAGCGAACGGGCTTCAGTAACCTCGATGCCTTCCGGAAACTTTTCCTTGCGGTGAATCCGGTGGGGCACAATCGCCTGTTTGAATCCAAGGCTGGCAGCTTCACGCAGGCGGGCATTGAGCTGACCCACCATTCGCAATTCACCGGAGAGTCCCAACTCGCCGATCAGCACGAGTTCCGCCCGGACGGGTTGGTCCCTGAGCGATGAAGTGATGGCGGCTGCCACAGCCAGGTCCGCGGCCGGTTCGTCGATCCGCAGCCCGCCGACCACATTGGCGAAAATGTCCTGCTCTGATAAATTGAGGTTGAGGCGACGTGAAAGAACGGCCGTGATCAATAAAAGCCGGTTGAAATCAATCCCATTCGGGGTTCGGCGGGGGTTGCCAAAGCTTGTGTGACTGGTCAGTCCCTGGATCTCGACCAGCAAAGGCCGGGTGCCTTCCATGGTTACCGCGATGGCGGAACCGGGCGCATTGACCATTCGTTCAGCCAGGAATGCCTCGGATGGATTTTTTACTTCGATCATTCCGTGTTCCTGCATCTCGAACACGCCCACTTCGGAAGTCGCGCCAAAGCGGTTTTTGACGGAACGGAGCAGGCGGTAGGCCTGGAAGTGGTCTCCCTCCAGGTAGAGAACGGTGTCAACGATGTGTTCCAATACACGGGGGCCGGCGATGGTACCCTGTTTGGTTACATGACCGATCACGAAAACCGCGATTCCCGAGGTTTTGGCCAGTTCCCGCAATCGTGACGCGCTTTCCCGCACCTGAGAGATGGACCCTGCGCTGGATTCCATATCCGGCCGGTATACGGTCTGAATGGAATCGATCACCAGCAAGCGGGGATTGACGGTTTGGACGTGGTCGAGGATCACATCCAGATTGGTCTCGGTGACGAGGTAAAGGTTTTCAGGGAGTTGTCCCTGTTGCTGACCGTCCCCGCGCAATAGGCGCAAGGCCCGCATTTTGATCTGGCGTTCCGATTCCTCACCGGAGACGTATAAGACCGGCTGACCGTCCGCCATTTGGAGGGTCATCTGGAGCATCAGGGTGGATTTCCCGATTCCCGGGTCGCCGCCGATCAGGACGATGGAGCCGGGGACGACTCCGCCGCCCAGCACGCGCGAAAATTCAGTGATGGGAACGGGGATCCGCTCTTCACTGTCCCCTTCGATATCAGTAAGCCGCTTGGGGACGGAAAGCCCGCCCAGGCCATGCATACTGGCATGACCCTGGGCGGGCTGATTTTCTTCCACATATTCTTCGATCATACTGTCCCAGGCCCCGCATTGCGGGCAGCGTCCCAGGGCTTTCGGCGACGTACGGCCGCATTCCTGACAGACATACCGGGTCCTGGTCTTTGCCATGGGTTAGAACCCCACTGCCGCCAGATCGGGTTCGGCTTTTTGGTCGCCTTCAGTGTCCTTTTTCAGGACGATGTGTTTGACTTCAGCACCATCCTCCAGCGAGGTTTCCACGTCCACCAGGATGTTCTGACCATCATCAAATTCTTTAGCCAAAAGAGCATCCGAAAGACGGTCCTCGATTTTCTGCTGGATAACCCGCCGGAGAGGCCTTGCGCCCATTTCAGGGCGATACCCTTCTTCGGACAGCAGGTCCAGTGCGGCTTCGCTGGCACGCAAGGTGATCCGGTTTTCCACCAGCCGGGCATTGACCTTATCCAACTCAAGCTGGACGATCTTGCGGATGTCTTCCTTATTCAACGAGCGGAAAACAATCACCGAATCCAACCGGTTAATAAATTCCGGACGGAAAGCACGTTTAAGCGCTTCGGTCAGTTTCTTCTGCATGTCTTTATAAGCCGTTGCTTCTTCCTGGGCTTCGTCCACGGTCAGTGAAAAACCGAAGTTTGACTGCCGCTGGATCATATCCGCGCCGACATTGGTTGTCATGATAATGATCGCATTACGGAAGTCCACTTTATGGCCGCGGGCATCCGTAAGATGGCCTTCCTCCATGATCTGGAGCAGCATGTTATGTGCTTCCGGATGGGCCTTTTCGATTTCGTCAAAGACGACGATGGAATAAGGCCGGCGGCGGATAGCTTCTGTGAGCTGTCCTGCGTCTTCATAGCCAACATAGCCCGGGGGAGCGCCGACCAAACGGCTGACGCTGTGGCGTTCCATGAATTCGGACATGTCGAGCTGGATCAGGGCGTCTTCGCTCCCAAACATGAGTCTGGCGAGGGCCTTGGTCAGTTCAGTCTTGCCGACGCCGGTCGGTCCGAGGAAGATAAAGGAGCCAACCGGGCGGTTCGGGTCTTTCAAACCGGCCCTTGCCCGCCGGATCGCTTTGGAAATAGTCTGGATGGCTTCGTCCTGGCCGATGATCTGTTGCCTGAGGTCTGCTTCCATATTCAACAGCCGGGCTGACTCTTCAGTTTCGAGCTGCATCAGAGGGACACCCGTCCACATGGAGATTATTTCAGCGATGTCCTCGGTGGTGACATGCGGGCTGGTTGCCCTGTCCCAAACCGTGCGGATTTCTTCGATTTTTTCTTCCAAATCGCCGACCTTGTCCTGAAGTGCTTCAACCCGGTCGAAATCCTCTTCATCCTTGGCGGCTTCAATGGACTTGCGGAGTTCGCGCAGTTCGGTGACGATCTCTTTGGCGTTTACGGCAGCCGGGCTTTTATACATACGGACCCGGGAAGCTGATTCGTCGATCAGGTCAATGGCTTTATCAGGCAGGAAACGGTCGCTCACATAACGGGCGGATAGTTTCGCTGCCGATTCGAGGGCTTCATCCTCAATGGTCAGACGGTGATGGTTTTCATAAGCGGAACGGATTCCATGCAGGATTTCGATGGTTTCCTCGACGCTCGGCTCGTTTACAATAATGGGCTGGAACCGGCGCTCCAGGGCGGCATCGCTTTCAATATTCTTGCGGTACTCGTCCAATGTGGTGGCGCCGATCACCTGCAGCTCGCCCCGGGAAAGGGCAGGCTTGAGGATATTGGCGGCATCCACTGAGGAACCGGCGGAACCAGCACCCACCAGCATGTGAACCTCATCAATGAATAGGATCGCTTCTGAGGATTTAAGTTCGTCGATCACGCGTTTTAACCGCTCTTCGAATTGGCCGCGGTACATGGTACCGGCTACCAACGAGCCGACATCCAATTGGAGCAGGCGTTTATTTAACAACGGTGCGGGGACATCGCCTTCAATGATCCGTTGGGCAAGTCCTTCCACGATGGCTGTTTTTCCAACACCGGGTTCGCCGATTAACGCCGGATTGTTTTTAGTGCGCCGGGCGAGGATCTGGATTACGCGCTCGATTTCCGTTTGGCGGCCGATGACGGGATCCAATTTACCCTGTTCGGCGAGGGTGGTCAGGTCTGTGGCGAGTTGATCGACCAGGGGTGTTTTCTCCGGGTCTTTCTTCTCAGCATGCCGGCGGCGGGAAGCTGCGCGACCAGTGGTTAATGCCGGTGGGGTTTCTTCAGCGGATTGTTGAGATTCCCGTAATACCCGGTCAACCTGGCGACGGATTTGCTCCGGCGTTGTGCCCAGTTTTCCAAGGATATTCATCGCCTCACAGTTGCTCAGGCGGATCAACCCGAGGAGCAGGTGTTCCGTTCCCACGGCTTTATGTTCCCGTTTGCGCGCTTCTTCAATGGCGTATGGGATCACCTGTTGAATACCAGGCGAAAGTTCCACCTGGCCGATGTGATCTCCAAAACCAATGTCAGTTTCAACAATATCAACGACCTGGTCAGCTTCCAGGCCTAACTCACGTAAAACACGGCTGGCAACGCTGCCCTCCATTTGGATCAGCGCGATCAATAAATGCTCTGTGCTGATGAGGGGTTTGCGTAAACGTTCTGCTTCTTTCCGAGCCAGGCTGAGTACTTCACGTGCTTTAGGGGTAAAATCATCCATTCCTAATCCAGCCACGGCTTACCTCCTTTAATATTTTTATACCTTACTTAAATAGACACCCTGGGTTGTCAAGCAATGTTTACAAAGTCGGAACCAGGGGGAAGTTGAAGACCTTGGCAACTTCAAATGGATAGAAACACATAAAAGTGCTTGTTAAATAGGCCTATCTTAAGGTCTGATTTAATTTTACCAAATTTGGATTGAAAAGGTAGCTTTGTGCAAGCTTTATAATAGAACGTTAATACGAATCCGGGGAATCAGAGGTTTTTTTCATCGATGACAATTTCCCGGTCATAAAAAAGCTGCCCAAAAAGGAAATCGGGCAGCTTATGCTTCTCAATTCAAGGATTATTTGATCACGATATTTCCGGTCCCGATATCTTCAATGATGATCGTGATCTTAAATTGGGCATCTTCAAAACCGTTCGTTTGATAAATACCCTCATCCCGATCCATTTCGCCGCTGGTCTTGATGAGCCAGAGCGGTGAAAGCAGATTGCCCGTGCCGCCGCTTTGGACTTCAACTTTCAGATCCACGCCTTCAGGGGCATCAAAGATGACTTGCCCGGTGCCGCCATCCAACCGGATTGTTAAATTGCTGTCTTCGGGCAGGACAACGGTGACCATGCCTGTTCCGCCATCAATCCAGGTTTCATAGCCTTCCCTGGATTCGGGCAGGAGGATTGTGCTGGCCCCGGTGCCGCCGTCATAATCAAAGTCACTGAGCAGTAAGTCAGAGAGATCCAGCTCGGATTTGCCGATGCCGCCATCAACGGTTAGAT
>DPKV01000044.1 GCA_003542325.1 Anaerolineaceae bacterium | reverse complement strand
GCAAAGACCAACCCCATACCGACAGCGGTTATCCATAGTCCTTGTTGGATTTCGGTCATTTTTTCCCTCTCAGACCGGCATATTGCCGTGTTTGCGGGATGGATGGGATTCTGATTTATTCCGGATCGCCCGAAGCGCTTTGATGACCATCGGCCGGGTTTCAGCCGGTTCGATCACATCATCGACATAACCGGCACTCGCAGCCGCATAAGGTGTCAGGAATTTTTCACGGTAATCCGCTTGCATCTGCTTGCGCTCAGCCTCGGGATCTTCCGCGTCTTTTAATTCGTTGCGATAAAGGATGTTAACCGCACCTTCCGGCCCCATCACNNATCCGTTCCCAGATACTTGCTGCTCATCACGACATAGGCACCGCCGTAGGCCTTGCGGGTCACAATGCTGACCTTCGGGACATTCGCCTCGGAATAGGCAAACAACACCTTAGCGCCATGCCGGATGATCCCGCCGTGTTCCTGGCCCACACCGGGCAGGAAACCGGGTGAATCCACGAAGGTCACCAGGGGCAGGTTGAACGCATCACAAAAACGCACGAAACGGGCGATCTTGTCCGCCGCGTCAATGTCGATCACGCCGGCCATCACGCTCGGTTCCTGCGCCACGATCCCCACCGGCATGCCGTCAAACCGGGCCAGGCCGACAATGGCGTTCCTGGCAAAACCGATCTGTTCTTCAAGGAAAGAACCCTTGTCCACAACGGCATCAATTACGTCGTGCATGCTGTAGGGCATACTCGGATCTTCGGGCACAAGGCTGTTCAGGGCTTCCGTCACCCTTTCGGGGTCATCATCCGATGCCTGGAAGGGTGGATTCTCAATGTTATTGGAAGGCAGATACCCCAGGAAGTACCGTGCCAGCGCCAGGGCATCTTCTTCGTTTTTGGTTGCGAAGTGCGCTGTCCCGCTGACATTTAAATGGACCTGAGCGCCACCCAGTGATTCGAAATCGGTTTCTTCTCCTGTGACCGATTTGATCACCTGCGGCCCGGTGAGGAACATGAAAGACTGTTTCTCGACCATAATGATCGCATCGGTGACCGCGGGGGAATAAGCTGCGCCACCCGCACACGGCCCCAGGATTAGGCTGATTTGGGGAATCACCCCTGAAAATTGGGCATTACGTTTGAATATCTCCGCATACCCACCCAGGCTTTTGACCCCTTCCTGGATCCTTGCACCGCCGGAATCAATCAGGCTGACGATCGGGCTGCCGTTTGCGGCTGCCAGGTCCATCACACGGCAGATCTTTCGACTGTGCATCTCTCCAAGTGCACCGCCCTGGACGGTGAAATCCTGGGCATAGACATAAACCGTGCGGCCATCAACCGTGCCGTACCCGGTCACCACACCATCACCGGGGATGCTTTCCTCTCCGGGGTTGGTTTGTTGTGAGGTATACGCTTCCAATTCGATGAAACTGCCCGGATCGAGCAGAAGGGCCAGGCGCTCACGAGCGGTCAACTTGCCCTTGGCGTGCTGCTGGTCAATCCGACGCTGACCGCCGCCCAATTGAGCTTCTGCGCGCCGCTGATGCAGCGCTTCAACTCTTGGATCTTTTTTTCTCATAAGGCTCCTCAACTGAAATTTGGTTTTGGTTACGAAATCCTATTGTAACATTAATGGCTTTTTTGGCTTCCTGCAAGTGCCGACTGACAGGTTAATCGCAAAGTACAGCCAAGAGATTTCTGTAAGCGATGTTCAATAAACAACCCCATCCCCAGCCCTTCCCCTCGGTGAGGGGAAGGGTGCCCGAAGGGCGGAAAGGGGTGATTTTTGGATAATAAAGAGTTAAACAAGCTGAAACAACTGATTTTTCGATTGCCCTGTTGGCTGTCAGTTCCGCTTCAACCGTGGGCCACCTTAAAAATAACAGAGAATGGGATTTTCTGTCATCAGATTTTTATTGGTAAAAACAAATATTTGCATGATGTTTTTTTCGCCGGGTAATTTTGATTAATCAATAAAGGGCAGAGAGTTTTCTGCCCTTATGATGGTTACGCAAGATTTATGCAACCCAAAGTCTCTCAGTTGACATACGCATAAAACAACTGGTGTCCATAAGCCAGAAAAGCATAAAGCTGCTTATCAAAGATCAGGGTAAAAGCAGTGGCCTTCGTTTCGTCCACTTCATATTCGCCAAAGTCCGGCCGCAACCGTTGATAGAGCCGGAAGCGGACCGAGAACCGGTAAATATCCCCGGTTGTCGATTCCAGAATACTGACTGATGGCTCGGGATACCCCGCATAGGTAACACCGGTGAATTGACCGTCGGGCATGACCACCAGTTGTTCTTCGAGTCCGGTCCGTCCATCCACATAGGAGACCGGATTCTCACAGGTCACTGTCCCGCTTACAACGCTGCTGGTAACACAATCCGCTATCAGTCCGTTTCCACCCAACAGGTACAGGTCCAATTCATTGACCGCAATATCCACAACCTGGTTCAGGTCAGGGACGCCTGCCAAATCAACGCCTTCAAAGTATTCGGTTGGTGTCTCGGTAAACAGTGAATTGGTACCCGAA
>DPKV01000216.1:1529-15933 GCA_003542325.1 Anaerolineaceae bacterium | reverse complement strand
GACATTTTAACTTTGCCTTGACAGACCGAGAAAGTTGCCTGGTTATAAGGAAGGGGGAACAAGTTTTTCCCACTTACTTATTCAATCCCACATAATGTTTCTGAGAGTTCCCATAATCTGGCAGCTGGTTCTTCTTTTTGCGCATAACGACTGGGGGCGATAGGGTGGCATTCCTTCCAGTAGAAGGCATCCTGATAAGGGATTTCTTTCCGGCAGGCAAGATAAATGATCGTTTCGGCAGCAATTTCTGGTGGCGCACCCTTACTGCTGCGCTTTTTCCAGAACCAGTTTACAAAACCACTGGTGTCCTTGGTGCCGATAGTTGTACTGACCAGTCCCGGATCGATGGCGTAAGCGGTGATAGTGGAGCCGTGACCCAGACGCCGATTAAGTTCAAGCGTAAAGAGAACATTCGCCAACTTTGATTGCTTATAGGCTCGGAGGGTGCCATAGTGCTTACCGAGCATGACATCCTTCCAGTGCATTCTTGTGTTACGATGCGATGCAGAGCTGGTTGTAAGAACACGTGCTTGTTCGGATTTCTCCAGTAAGGGCATTAATTCGTGAGTCAGAAGGAAAGGTGCCAGATGATTGACAGCGAATTGGTGTTCGTATCCGTCTTCTGTGAGCGTAAACCAGCTTGTTACAGCGCCGGCGTTGTTGACCAGAACATCCAGATGGTCTAACTGGCGATCAGACAGCAAGTCTTTGACTTCTTTTGCCAGTTGACGTACCTGCTCCTGTGAAGACAGGTCGGTTAATAGGTAGGTGACATCGGCGTCAGGATGTTTTTCGAGGATGACCTGGCGGGCTATGTCAACTTTTTCCTGCGAACGTCCCACACCAATGATGATATGGTCTTCTCCGGCCAATCCCATGGCTGCAGCCAGGCCGATGCCGGCAGTGGCGCCAGTAATTACAGTTATCTTTGAAGGTGTTTTTTCCATATTCCTTGAATTTCCTCTCAAATTAACCAATTGGTTATACCAAATAGTATAACCAAACGCTTGACAATATGCAAGTTCTTCATTATGATTAATTTATATACGAAAATGTCCAAAAAACAAAATGATAAGGCAGACTATGGCGAAATATTTTGTGTGTATTACCGACGCTGCTGGTGGTTTAGGCAAAGCTTTTGCGATGGAATGCGCTTCACGGGGCTGAGATTTGTATTTAACAGATATTTCCTCCGATAAACTAGAACGTCTGGCTAACGGATTGAAGGAACTGCATAACGTAAAGGTATTATTTGACTTATGCGACCTTGCTGATCCGGAGGCAAGAAGATTATTTTGGCAGCGGATCTCCAATTTGGGGATAGACTTCAGCATGTTGATCAATGTCGCGGGAATTGACTTTGATGGGGCGTTTATGGATCGTGCATCCAATGAGATTGACACTATCCTGAAGGTGAATATTGAAGCCGCCGTGGCTATGACTCGTGCTGTTATTGAAAACCAGCGGACGGACCAACCGCTGTATATTATTAATGTCAGCAGCATGGCCGGTTTTTATTCGATGCCGATGAAAGCTATTTACGCTGCATCGTACCGGTTTTTGCTGGATTTTTCACGGGCGATGCGGCAGGAGCAGCGGCCCAGGAATATTCGTGTCATGGCTTTATATCCCGCAGGACTGGCGACAAAGGAGGACACCATTAATTCCATCACCTCGCAGGGATGGGCGGGACAGGTGACCACACTTCAAACCGGGCAGGTGGTCTTTAATGCCATCAACCGGGCCTTGGTGGGTTACTCGGTCAATATCCCGGGATGGATTAATCGGACTTTGACAGCGATGAGCTCGCTTTTGCCGGCAGACTGGGTGGCCTGGCTGATCTGGCGAAGGTGGCAGAAAACCCGGGCGATTGCCGCCAGGTTGCATGGACAAATTGGAGAACCGGAATTGCGCATCGATTCACATGGATTACATGCAGAACAGGTTTGAGTTGGAAGAAGGGCATCATGAGCAATCAGCCAACAAAAGAACACATTTTAATTTCAACCATTGACGCCATTGAAAAACATGGTTTGGATAATCTCACCACCCGGTTGATCGCAGAAGAAGCCGGTGTAAATAATGCTGCCCTTCATTATTATTATGGAACAAAGGACAACCTTGTGGAAGAAGCGCTGAATCATACAGCGAACCACATGCTCGGCGATACAAAGGATATTCTGACCACCGAGGAATCGATTGAGACCAGGCTCCGGGAGTTACTGGTTTATATCATTGAGGGTGTTGAAAACTTTCCGAATATTATTCGGGCGCATTTGATGGGGCCAATTTATTATGCCAACAGGCGTGATACACTGACGCAACTCCTTGGTTCCTGGATAGAGCTCGCTGAGAATGCCATCAGGGAAAGCGGTGCGGGGAGGAGCCCCCAACAAATAAAATTCAGTTTGAATATGATCTTTTCATATATTATCATGTATGGATTGTTTAAAACGCAAGAGAGCGAAGACGCCTGGATGGATTTGAGGGAGCCGGTTACCCGGGAGCGTTTCCTGCGTCAGGCGGTGGAGATGTTGATCTGAATTAATTATTGATCAGGACTACAATTTGGGGGGACAAATCAGAAATCTTAATCGGCAAAAATGGAAATCCCGGTTTTGGGTATATAATCGAATGACCGCTTTTTGATTGAGCGTTTACCTGTTAAGTCGATATATCTGAACTTGATAAGCCGTGCGGTTGATTTTGGTTAGTTAGATTGTTTTGATAGAATTGGAAAAAGTTTTTAGTCGTAACCCAGCCTATTAATTTTTGTTTTATTGATTAACACATTCTTTTTTGTAGAAGAAGGGAAATTATGCTAAATCTTCATAAAGTTGATCTTGAATCAAAGGGTGACATCACTCGGTTCGTAAAGTTTCCTTTTGAGTTATATGCGAACCATCCACAATGGGTACCGCCGTTTATCGCGGATGTCAAAATGATGCTTAACCCGAAGAAACACCCGTATTACGACCACTCTGATGCTGAATTCTTCTATGCCGAAAAAAATGACAAAATCGTTGGAAGAATTGCAGCCCTGGAAAATAAACCCTTCAACAAATATCATGATACGAAAGACGCTGAATTTTATCTATTTGAGTGTGTGAACGATCAGGAAGTAGCAAATGCACTTTTTGAGACGGTATTTGAGTGGGCGAAGAGACGCGGCCTGACCAAACTGGTTGGGCCTAAAGGCTTTGGTCCTTTGGATGGCTACGGAATCCAGATTGAAGGCTTTGAACACAGACAGATGATGAACATGATGAACTACAATTATCCCTATTATCGTGATCTGGTAGAAAACCTGGGATTTTCCAAAGTAGTGGACTTTGTCTCAAGCTATATTGAACCGCAAGACTTCAATTTGCCGGAAAAAGTCCGCAAAGCTGCTCAGATTGCCAAGAAGCGCGGTACTTTTGAAGTGGTTGAATTTGCGAATAAGAAAGAGCTTGTTTCCTGGGCACCCAAAATTGGTGAGGCCTACAATAAAGCGTTTGTAAAGAATTGGGAATATTACCCTTTGACACAGCGTGAGATTGATTTTGTTGTGAAAAACATCATGACAATATTGGACCCGACTATTTTTAATGTGATAACCCGCGAAAATGAAGTCGTCGGTTTCCTGTTTCCTTTCCCGGACGTCTCGGCTGCGATGCAAAGAAACAAAGGTAAACTTGGCCCGTTTGATATAGTCCGCCTCATGCGGGAGATCAAGAAGACGAAATGGATCTCCTTCAATGGCGTCGGTATCCTGCCGGAGTATCAGGGGCTGGGTGGTAACGCCATCATGTATGCTGAATTGGAAAAAGCAATGCATAGAAATCCTCAATTCAAGCATTCCGAGTTGACCCAGGTGGCAGAAACAGCCGTCCAAATGCGAAAAGACTTGAAAAACCTGGGGGTGAAGTTCTATAAGAACCACCGCGTTTATCAGCGCGAAATCTGAGCTTGCAGAATATAATCACCCCCGACCAGACGATCGGGGGTGGCTTTTTTCTGGCAGAGAATTGTAATATGATTATCGAGGAATGAATTCTTATAATTTAAGTATCCAGATGGCTTAACTCTCGGAATTGTGGAAAGGAAATAAAATGGAGAAGAAGAACCATGGATTTACCCTTATTAGTGCTTTAATAATGTTGATTTTAGTGACCATCATTGGCTCAATTATATTCCTGTCAGTCAAGATCAATCAAACCATAGACGCAGCCATCTTACCGCTTCAACAAGCCAACCAGACCATTTCCACACAAATATCCAGCCTGTTACATCCGACCCCTACAATATTGCCCGATCCGGTCACGATCATCCGGGAAGTGCAATCATTGGCAAGGCTGGAGACGATCCAGTATACTGTGGAAAAAGTGATCACCGCTGAGGTAAATCAGGGTGTTTTTGGCCCCTTGTTTGGCGATAAGTTGTTATTGGTCGCTCATGGGATGGTAATTGCAGGGATTGATTTATCAAAGATTTCAACCTCAGACTTTTCGCTTGAGGGGGATACACTTCATGTCCAATTGCCTGATCCCGAAGTTTTCGTGGCGACACTGAACAATGACGAATCATACATATATGACCGCACGACCGGTCTATTCAGAAAAAGCGACCCCGAATTGGAAACAAGTGCCCGACAAGCGGCTGAAGAGGAGATTTATAGAGCTGCTGTTGAGGATGGGATTCTTGAACAGGCAAAGACGAATGCGGAAATTTTTCTTGAGAGATTTTTTAACAGCCTGGGATACTTACATGTAATTTTTAAGTGATTATGCTTATGATGGGTTTTGGTTGGTTTTTGGAAAAACATTCACCTGGTTACGCCCTGACCGCTTTGATACATACATGGCGTCATCTGCATTCTTGATTAACGTTTGGATATCCAACGCATCACCATTTAATGTGGAAATACCCAGACTGATTGTGATTGGGAGAGCCAATCCATCCGGTGTGAATGGCTTCTGTTCCACAACTTCTCGAAGACGTTCAGCGACTTCAGTGGCATGATCGGTCGCAGTTTCGGGCAGTATGATAACGAATTCTTCGCCGCCATACCGGCTCAGGATATCGATTGAACGGAGATGGTTTTTCAATCGGTCTGCCAATTCTTTCAGGACAAGGTCCCCTATGGGGTGCCCGTAGGTATCATTGACGCGTTTGAAATGGTCGATATCGACCATAAGCAAGCTTAATGGACGATCAAAGCGTTGGGAGCGGTCAATTTCACGAATCCCGAGCTCATTCAACCCCCGCCGGTTATAAATTCCTGTGGTCAGGTCAATCCGGGCCTGTTGTTTTCGTTCTTCAAAGAGTTGTGCGTTTTGCACGGCGATGGCAGCCTGTTGAGCAAACTGGCTCATTAAACTTTTTTCTGAATCTGTGAACTTTCTTTTTCGGTCGGAATTCATGATTCCAATAACACCCAAAAAATGGCTGCCGATCATCAATGGGGCGGCAATGGCTGCATGGATATTATTCTGTTTGTAAATATCCAATTTTCCGATCCACTCCTGATAATCCTCGATCATTTCAATCTGGCGGGTCTTCGCGACATACCCCATCAGTCCCTCACCAGGCTCGATGACAACACCCACCTTGTTTGCTCCCATATTATGGCTGACGTGAATATGAATGAGCTCTCCATTAGGATCGACCAACCCTAATTCACCGCCCGTTGCATGTAATAAAGATGTCGCTCTTTCAAGAATAGCCTGGATTAAATTCTCAATCGCAAGTTCTTTGGTAATATCCGCAGTTGTCGCTCGCAAAGCGTCCAGTTCCTGGACCCGTCGTTTCTCAGCAGCATACAACCGGGAATTTTCAAGTGAGATTGCCACCTGGTCTGCAAAAGCTGAAGCTAAAGTAATCAGCTGCTTATTTGAATAATAGTTTGGTTCATGGTGATCCAAAGTAAGGAGGCCAATCACATCATCATGGACTTTTAATGGGACACCGAGCCATGAACGGATCCTGGAATGTATTGAATCTCTGAATATCTCATAAAAGTCAGGTGCATTATTGAGTACAAACGGTTCTTTTGATAGGATGACCTTGCTGTTGGGATTGTCTCCGGGAACCGGGAATTTCAGACCCACAGGAGAGTTCTTTTTTGCCCAGCCTTTGCCTGCCCGAATTTCAAGGTAACCATCATGGAGAATTTGGACGGAAGCGGAATCGAAAGGCACGACCATTTCCAATTGGTCGAGGATGGATTCAATTGCGAGGTTCGGTTCAAGCGTCGCGGCGACAATGGTTCCCGCCTTATGAAGGGTCTCTGCCTCTCGTGCGGATCGTTTCGCCTGATCCAATAGCCGTTGTTTTAAGATTGCCATGGCAATTTGAGATGAAGCCTGCTGGGCGAGTTGAATTTCGTGTTCTGTGAAGGTGTGTTGTTTCGTGTACCCGAAAATGGCAGCCCCCATCTGATTATCATTCGTGACGATTGGGATGGCTAAGAGCGATTCGGTCCCAAAGGCTTTTATTATGGAAGGGTGTAGCGTATTTCTTGTGTCTTCAATAATTAGAAGATCGCCTGTTTGAAAAACTTGATTTGTGATGGTCGTTTCTTCCATTTGCAGGAAGCTGCCATCCATATTCCGTAAGAATTCCCCATTTCGTGCAGAGGTCGAAATAATTTTGTGTTCCTCATCCCAAAGGTTGATTGAGCAATAGTCAGCTTTGATGAGGGTTTTACTTTTTTCCGCGATGATATCAAGCATTTCCTGAATATTGTCGGAGTTCAGAGAATCTCGAGTGATCTCATTCAGGCTTTGAAGGTATCTTCGCTCTTCTGAAAAGGCTTCCTGGCTTCGTTTTTGAGCGATAGCCCCACCAATAATGCCACTAATTAACCTGAGGATGGTGATGTCATCTTCCATCCAGTTTTTTTCCACACTGACAGCGTCAAAGCCGATAAATCCCAGAATCTGTCCGGCATTAACCAGAGGAGTACCGGCCACTGACAGGATGTCCTGAGCTTTCAACGATGCTTTAAAAGAATCAGCTTCCGGTGGCAAGGATGATATTTGAGGGATGAGAACCGTCTCAAAGTTTTTTATCTTTTTTACCCACCAATATATCGAATCCGCCGGGACGCACTGGAGGTTTTGAATCTGTGGTTCAATCCCCTGACGGCACCACTCATGCGTATTTGTCAGGCATCCTAAATTGTCATCGAATAAGAATACATAAGCACGATCAACATTCGCATATTCCCCAATTTCAGAGAGCAAATTGGTGATGCGATGGTCGATATCGAAGAGAGATAGATTGATGAATTCAATGGTATGTTTAGTGATCAACCGCTCGAATTCAACTCTTTTCTGTAACTCGAACTCAGCCAATTTTAACTCTGTGACGTCACGGCCTGTTGAGAGAAATTCCCAACGATTTCGCTTTTCGTTGAAAATGTAAATGTCGTTCCATTGATGGTAACGGATTTCGCCCTTTGGGTTGATGATCTTCAGTTCAATTATGGCCTGAGTGAATTCACTATTAAACCGTGCGATATGTTGTTTTAATTTTTCCTGGTCATCGGGATGAATATAGTCGAGACAAGTCTTTCCAACCAGGTCATTCATTTGTTTACCAAAATATTCACAGTAAGCCTTGTTTGCAAGAATTAACGTGCCGTCTTTGAGCCATTGGCAAAGCATGTCAGGATGATTATCAATCAACTTTTGATAGTCAATATCGCTTGCTAACCTGGTGGATATGGAAATTGATGGGTCCTTTGTATTTTGGGCCAAGAAGACGATCCTTAATACCTGCGGCCATAATATTACGTAATAATGAGAAGAATCTTATAGAAAAGAAATGGCAGCAAATAAATGATGGGCTATTAATCTTGATTTTGATTAATTAATCGTTAATATTTTCTGATTATTATATTAGAAAGTTGGTTTTAGTAATAGTCTATCTTAAATCCGTTTAACTCAGGTGTAATCGAATGGAAAAAATTCTTATTTTTCGAGGTGTAAATGACCTGACTCTAATTTTGAAGGGCGGTAGAAAAGGGATTTGGTATGATTAGTATTTAGAACTTATGAGCTTTTCACTGACCAAATTCCTTTGGAGAACAGTCAATAATGAAAAAACCTCTGTAAAAAGAGGTTCAGTGATTTTGTAGAGCGGGCGACGAGATTCGAACTCGCGAATGGTAGCTTGGGAAGCTACTGCCTTACCACTTGGCTACGCCCGCGTTTGTTAAGTTATAATTTTACCGCGATTGATTGGAATTGCAAGGAAAATTGTTCTGTCACCGAAAACGCATTCGTATAGCTTATATTTTATGCGAGGAGAATCATTTGTCAAAGGATCCGGACTTATCAATCAATATCGGAAAACTGAAACTTCATAATCCGCTGGTGTTGGCATCAGGCGTATTGGGGACCAGTGCATCATTATTATATCGGGCAGCCAGGTCCGGCGCGGGGGCGGTGACGGCAAAGTCATGCGGCCCGGAGGCACGGGCCGGTCATCCCAATCCGGTGATGGTGGAATGGGAGGGTGGCTTACTCAATGCGATTGGCCTGACGAATCCCGGTGCAAAGGAAGAAGTTGCTTTGTTGAAGGAGACGAAAAGGCAACTTGCCGCCACTGGTATCCCTTTATTCGCAAGTATTTTTGCCGGCACACCGGAAGAATTTGGTCTGGTGGCCGGGATTATCGCAGAGGCGGATCCTGATTTGATCGAAGTGAATATATCGTGTCCCAATGTCCGGGGTGATTTCGGGACCCCATTTGCCGCAGATGAACATAGCGCTGCTTTGGTCACCCGCGCAGTCAAGGAAGCTGTTGGTATTACTCCAATTGCTGTCAAGCTGGCACCCAATGTTCCGAATATTGGCCGGATCGCTGCGGCGGTCGTGAATGCCGGCGCAGATGCGATCACAGCGATCAACACAATGCCCGGAATGGTCATTGATGCGGAAGCGTGCCAGCCCGTCCTGACTAACCGGACGGGAGGTATATCAGGGCCAGCACTAAAACCCATTGCATTGCGTTGTGTCGCGGAAATCGCCAAAACAGTGGATGTGCCGATTATTGGTACGGGGGGCGTTATTACGGGAATGGATGCAATTGAGATGATCCTGGCGGGAGCGAAAGCCGTGGGTGTCGGTTCTGCTTATTGGTATCGAGGTCCTGAAGCATTCAGGTTAATTATTGAGGAAATGAAGGCTTTCATGATCGACCATGACATTCAATCATTGGAGGACATACGAGGAAAAGCGGTGAGGCGATGAAAGCTGATTTCTTCACAGTAAAAATTAAGAGAACGGTAAAATTGAATCATCGAACAATTTGGGTTGAAATGAATCAGACACTCGATGCCCAGCCCGGACAATTTGTCATGGCCTGGCTGCCGGGAGTTGGCGAGCGACCGTTTAGTATTGCCGGGTCCGCCCCGTTGTGTTTGTTGGTTGTGGATGTCGGGCCGTTCAGTCAAGCCATTCACCAGCTAAAACCAGGTGACACCCTTTGGATCAAAGGACCTCTTGGCCATGGTTTTAGTCTGTTGGGAGATGCTGCCATTTTAGCAGGAGGTGGGTATGGTGCTGCACCTCTTTGGCCTCTGGCTCAGCTTGCCCTTTCACAGGGGATGAATGTCCAGGTATGTTTGGGAGCAAGAAGCAAAGCGGATCTACTCCTGTGTGATGCGTTTGAGGAAATTGGATGCGAATTGACTTTGGCAACGGAAGATGGTTCCGCCGGTGAAACCGGCCTGGTAACGGGAGTCGTTGAGAAAATTCTGAAATCCAAAAAGATTGATGGATTATACGCCTGTGGGCCAACGGGGATGCTGACAGCCCTGGCATCACTGGCAAAAACCTACAACTTCCCCTATCAATTATCCTGGGAAGCGCTGATGCGGTGTGGAATGGGGTTATGTGGAAGTTGTGAAGTGCCTCAGACTTGCGATCCTGCGCTGCCGCCGGGATGGTTGGCCTGTTTTGATGGTCCGGTGTTCCGATATCCCTGATCTACTTGCTTGAAGAAATAATACCTGGAATTCTAAAAAATTGGGAGCTTCTTTATAAAATGTCCCTGACCAGGATTTCTCTAATAGCGACTTTTGTTTTTCAGGCAGATCATTGATATTGCTGATCAGATAAGGTTGCAAATGCTGATTATTCTCTTTTAACATTTTCTACTCACTTGTTTCGCTGCTCTTTTGGACTATCCTGGTTATAATTATGGGTGTCACTTCAATTTTTTGCGAATCGATAATTAGGATAAACTTTGTCCAATCGTTTTTTTTCAGTAGAGTCATTACTGCTCTCTTATTTCCTATCTTATCAAAATCACTCTGAGAATCCATTATCCAACCGTGTATTTCATACCCTACTGGAGAATGGTTTAAAAAGGATTATTTACTTGTAAAATAGGGGTAGATTCGCGACCAAATGATTAAATATTACTTAAGCGTTGCTGGATATTCGAGACGGTTCTTCCGGAGAAATACAATCGAGTGAAATGATGTCCTCAAAAGCCAAGCAAAGAAGAAAGAAATGCTTAAGGAAATTTCGGTTTTCAATCAGGTCTTTGCGCGGCAAGATGACTTTGAGCTATTCTCTGGTGACTATTGGCGCATTGCTGGTGGCAGAGATTGCCCTCGTTGTCATCGTTATGTCCTATTTTGCCAATAACATCGACCTTACACCCGAGACTTTAATCGCCAATCTAACCGCTGAATGGACTCCTCAAATCCAGGACTATCTCTCACAGAATCCACCGGATGTTGATGGCGTTAGGGAATATCTGGAGGATGTCCAGGGCTCTGTAATTGAAACGAAGCCCTTATTAATATTTGGAAATCTTGAACTTCAAATGAAAGTTCAGGATTTCCTTAATTTTTATTACCTGCTTGCCGACCGGACAGTTGTCGCTGCAATTCCACATGGCATTATCCCTGATGAGGAATTAGGGAAAAAATTGCCTTTTAATTACCTTCCCGGATTGGAAGAACCATATCGGGCAGCGTTAAGGGGCGTCGGAGACCAGGACCAGCTTTACGCAGCAGTGGAACCCGGGCATAGGATTGTAGGTGCGATTCCCGTTTTTCGAGATGAAACCCCTTTGGCTGAGACACCGCCCGTTTCAGGAAAACCGGTGATCGAGGTCGAGCGGAATTTGGTTGGGGTGATTGTTTTCACGACCAAGAGATTTCCCTGGGAGTTCCTTCCGATTAGTGAAGTTACCATTTACATAGCCCGATCTCTGCTGATATTCACCTTTTTTGCGGGGATCATAGGTTCAATCTTTGGCCTCTTGACGGCCAGGGGTCTGACGAAGCGGATCTCGAATGTCTCGGACGCTGCCCACTCCTGGGCAAGGGGTGATTTCTCGGTCATGATTCGCGACACAGTTACCGATGATATTGGCCGGTTGACGAATGATCTGAACAGCATGGCGGAACAGCTCGAAAACTTGTTGGACCGTCGTTTGGAGATCACAGTCCTTCAAGAGAGAAACAGGCTGGCCAGGGACCTGCACGATAGTGTGAAACAGCAGACATTTGCTGCATCAGCTCAATTAGGCGCAGCAAAAGCGCACTTCAGGAATAACCCTCAGCAGGCGCTTTATCATCTTGAGGAAGCTGAAATTCTGATCGCTCAGGTGAGACAGGAATTGACGGATCTGATCCAGGAGCTGCGCCCGGTTGAGATGAAAGGGAAAGGTCTTCTGCCCGCAGTCCAGGAATACGCGGAAAACTGGAGTAAACGCAACTATGTCCTCCTTAATATGAATATCCGTGGTGAACGGAGCTTGCCATTAAACGTGGAAAAAAGCCTTTTCAGGATCGTACAGGAAGCCCTGGCTAATGTCGCCTGGCACAGTCATGCCAGTAAAGTGGATATTGTTTTTAATTTCCGGTCAGATTTCCTGCTCCTTACAATCCGAGATAATGGCGATGGCTTCAATGTCGATCAACCAAGGAAACAGGGGATGGGCCTGCGTTCCATGCAGGAAAGGGCAGAATTGATCTCCGGCGAACTCATTGTTGATAGTAGGGTAAATTTGGGAACGAAGATCATTGTTAAGTGCCCGTACCCAAAATTGGAGTTATGAAATATGTTTTCACGAAAAATCACCATATTGCTTGTTGATGATCACGAAGTGGTCAGACAGGGTCTCCGGGCTTACCTGGACGCCCAACCGGATTTCAAGGTTATCGGGGAAGCCTCATCAGGTGAAGAAGCTGTTGTGGCTGCGATGGAATATCTTCCCGATGTGATGTTGATGGATCTGGTCATGAGCGGCATGGGCGGCGTTGAAGCGACCAGAAAAGTTAAAGATATCACACCCCGAACCCAGATCGTTGTGCTGACTTCTTATCATCAGGATGAGTTTATCTTTCCCGCCTTGCAAGCCGGTGCGATATCCTATGTCCTTAAGGATGTGATGATGGATGATCTGGCGGATGCCATCCGGAAAGCATCTCGTGGGGAGGCTGTCCTACATCCCCGGGTGGCTGAACGAGTGATTCGAGAAATCAACGGCGGCAAGGGGATCACTTTCAGTCCCTTTACCGAATTAACTAACCGGGAGATGGAAGTCCTGAGATTGATTGCCCGTGGCATGTCCAATTGTGATATCGCTGAGGTCTTATTTATCAGTGAGAATACGGTTAAGGGACATGTCAGCAATATTCTGAGCAAACTCCAATTGGCCGACAGGACCCAGGCGGCCGTCTACGCCTGGGAGCAAGGACTGGTCCATCGGGCGGATTAGAACATTTCCTCCTTTAAAATAACCCCGGAGTTTTCTACATCTGGTTTTCTCTTTTTAATTACTCAAGATAAATTTAAAAGTTTTTGTCGTGTGCAGGCTCCCATCGGCTATGATCAATCGTGAAAGAAAGGTTTTTAAGACATGATCTATATATGAAAGGATAAAATTGAGCAAAGTCTATCGTATGAAAAAAATCTTCTTGAAAGGTTAATTTATGGCACTTACACTTGGGTATATCGGTCTTGGATTGATGGGGAAACCCATGGCATGCAATTTGATGAAAGCGGGTTATCAGCTTGTCGTTCACAACCGAAGCAGGGCAAGTGTGAACGAATTGGTCGCTGAAGGGGCAGTGGAGGCATTCTCTCCGGCTGAAGTTGCCCATAACGTCGATGTTGTTTTTACCAACCTCCCGGATTCCCCGGACGTGGAACTGGTTGCATTGGGGAAGGATGGCATTATTGAGGGAGCCCATGAAGGACTGGTATTTGTTGATAATTCAACCATCAAGCCTGCAACAACCAGAATGATCGGCGAACGATTAGCCACGAAAGGCATTGAAATGCTGGATGCGCCGGTCAGCGGGGGAGATGTCGGCGCAATCAATGGCACGCTTTCAATCATGGTCGGCGGCTCCAGACACGCTTTTGAAAAAGTGTACCCATTATTAACCGCGATTGGAAAGACGATCACGCATGTTGGCGGCCTGGGCGATGGACAGATTGCCAAAGCTGCCAATCAGATCATGGTGGCGGCCCAGATGGTTGCCTTGGGTGAGCTGCTCATTTTGGCACAAAAAGCGGGTGCCGACCCTGAAAAAGTTGTCCATGCTATCCGAGGAGGGGCGGCGGGCTGTTGGACGCTGGACAATAAACCCCAGCGGTTATTCTCTGGGAATCGTGAACCCGGATTTAAAGCCTATATGCAGGCCAAAGACCTGGGCATTGTTGTAGACACAGCCCGCGACTATGGTGTGCCCTTGCCGTCAGCGGGTGTCCATGCGCAATTATTCAATGCCATGTTGGAAATGGGTATGCGGGACCTCGACAATTCTGCGATTGTCGGTGTGATTGAAAAGTTGGCTGGAGAAGATTTGAAAGTCGGTGGGAAATAGCCGGTTAAATATCCAGGGACGGGAAACTTACATCCCGTCCCCGGAAACCAATAGTGAGGACTATTGCATATGATGGGTCTGGCGAGACTCTGCCAAATTATGAGCATTCAGCTTGCCTCTCCATTTGTTTCCTTTTTGTGAAAAAACCCCGCACTACGATAAACTTATATTGACATAATATTACAATACTTCAAAACTAATGTCGAGTTAACGTTTCATTTCAATAGTTGGAATATTACCACTCTCAACTTATCAGAAATGCTGGTTATGTAATGGCTTAACTTATTTGTTCAAATTGGTAATTTGGACAATTTAATAATCCGGCAACAAGTTTGTTGGGGAAAGCCTCTTTTCGAAAAGCGAATCCCTCAGTTGGTGAAAACAGGTCAAATGAAAGTTTTGGCAATGTCAATAACCATGATTCTTGATTGGTAATAAAACTAAGACCTGAATTATGAGAAACATTGTTGGAAGTAGTACTTACAAAAGTGTTTGATGTTTCGACTTCCTGTGGTGAATTATGCAGTTCTTCAGGATTAAATGCACAAGTTGTTGATG
>DPKV01000216.1:0-1460 GCA_003542325.1 Anaerolineaceae bacterium | reverse complement strand
ATGACCCGTAAGCAGGGATAACACCTGTCCCATTCTCATTGGTTTCCAGGAACCATTCAAAAGTCATTTCAAATCCATTGGAATTGGTCACCGTCCAATATTGCCCGGATATATTATCGCAACGATAACTCAATGTGAGATCATACAAAGGTTCCGAATCTATCTGCTGTTCTTCCGAATTTGGGTTTGAGAATAATAAATCATTATTGCTCATCGCCTTTGCTTGTGAAATTGTCCCAACCAGTAACAGCAAGACAAAAGGCAGTATCAGACATCTCAGGATAAAAATAAATTTCTGTTGGTATTTTGCAGGGTAAAACATAAATAGTCCTCACTTCTTTAGGTTTGTCTGCAAGACAAAATATTGAAATCTTATAGAAAAATTAGTTTACGAAACCACACACTTAATTTATCTTAATGTATAGTAACATTAAAAAAAGATAAATGAGGGAAATATTATAAAACTGTTACAAAACATTAACTCTGTTATGAAAATGGAATTAAAAGAAGGGGGAGGGTGGTTATTATTGAATGACCTCAGGTGGACGAAGCGTATTACCTGATCAATCTGAAGAATACCATATTGCTTATTTAAACATATAGCTTGGAAAAAATTTTGTTAAGGCTTTGGTGTTTCAGATTCCGAAGGGTTGAAATCGAGGTCGAAATTGATCAGGTATCGGTAATAAGCAAACCGCTGATCCCCTGAGTCTACAGGTCCCCAGCCACAAAAACCCAAATAAATTGTTGGCTCCGATGTGATGTCCATTTCGCCAACCCACTCAGAGACCAAGCCCTCTTTATTTGTCAGAATTTGCTTAAGATTCCGGGGTTCGAGCCAGAGTTGGTTCGAAGCTACCTGTGACAAATGAACAATATCTCTAATGTATGAGGAGAATATGATCTCATCATTGCATGACCAAATGACAGTCGATCCAGTCAGGGAATCGATATTTCCCTGTACGAATGCATTGCCGGAATCTCCCCAATACTCAAGATAAAAGCGGATGAATTCCGCTTCCAGCGGTTTCAACATATTTCCATTTTCAAAGGCTGAATGAAGAATTAAATACCTGGGGGGGTCGTAATATACGGCTGTGTTTTTACCTGGGAAAAAACTGTCCCCCTTCTCCGTAAAATATTCCTCTCCCAGGATTGTGAAATCAGTCTTATTCCCGGCGAGAGGTCCGGAAGTGAAGGTCAGTTCCATGCTGCAATTATAGAGAGCTGGGAAAGGATCAGGGGTTGGTGTTGCTTCCACCGATGGAATTCGAAGAACCTCAGTGAGGTTTGATGAAGGAGTTGTTACTGTGCTTGGTTCTTCTGTCTCAATTATCAGTGATGTTTCCTGTTTTGGTTGACGGACTATATTGAGCATGCGAACATGGTCTGCGCTGACGATTGTTCCGATTAAAAAGATTAGCAGAAGTGACAGATATTTTTTCATAGTGAAACACAAA
>DPKV01000196.1 GCA_003542325.1 Anaerolineaceae bacterium | reverse complement strand
CAGGAGCTGGTGCTATCGCTGGTCAGAGAAAAGGTGCTCAGATGAACTACAACATCATCCGCTCTCTCGAACCCCCTCGGACCGGCGGCAGGGCGCTGATCACCAGCTGGGGCAGCCGCATGACAGACCCGCTATTGACGGATATTGCAACCGTTGTTAACGGGAACGTCTTTGTGATGCAAAGCAAACTGTGGAGCCAACCCCAGGACGACCGGGTGGTCGCCATCGCAGGCGATTTCTCCGCCGATGTTGAGGGGTCGCATAACCAGTTCAGCCTGATCTTTTCGTCCAAGCCCAATAACGAGAAGCTGACAGCCTTGACCGAACGCTATATGGCGGTGACGCGGTATCTGGCGCCGGGCGGTTTCCTGGTATTGGACATTGAGAAAAGCGTCATCACATCTCACGCCACTATCTGGGCCGGCCGGATCTACCAGGTTCTGAAAAACGTCCGTGTTACGGATGGCGGCTATGGTTCTTTGACCATTACCGGCGTCAAACGGGGCAACGATGTAGCGGACGATCTGCATGTCCAAAGCGTCACGGAGTTTCTCAACTTCGCCAAGGGCAATGAAACGGATTTTCCAGGTTTTGTAAAACCCTTCCGGGTGGCACTGCCCAATCCCCCCCATACCGAGAACCGGATTTACTTCCGGTCCAAGTCCATTGACCTGGAAGTGCTTGAAAATAAGGCGGCCGGCCTTCCCTGGGATATGCGGCGGATCAGCCAGGATCTCTTTGGCTGGAAACGACCGCCCGTTTTCCCGGCGATGGCCTTACGCGCCAAACTCTACGGCGCGCTGATGGCTTCCGGTGTTCTGGGATCGCTCCGCCTGACTTCGCCCGTAACCGGCCACACCTGTATCGTGCGAGGCGATTCTCGGCGGATCGAGAGGGAAAGAGACCACAACGAAGAAAAACAACAGATCGGCTCATTTGAATCCCTCATCAATGTGCTTGACCTGGATACCGGCGACCTGACGACCTACGACCCGCAAAAGGCCGGCCAGGTGCGGATCTTCCTTGAGGAATGGGCCGAGTCGCTGGCTGACCGCCTCCAGGAGGCTTTCCCCATAGCCTACGATCCAATCCACGCCCCCTATTCACAGGTTTTGAAACCTCTCCTTCGGAACGTGATTGATAAATCGTTCTTCGGGCGGGGCGTACGCAACCTGTCCAGTGGGGTTCGCCCCTCTCTGACGACCACTCAAAAGCATGTCTGTACGGCGCTCTTGATCAAATCCCTGGGGAAGCGCGCTGTTCTCCCTGATGCCCCGCAATACGACGATCTGCCGGCCAAGGGAAACCATGCCGTGGTGCTCTCCGGCGATCCCGGCAGCGGAAAAACTTTCACTTCGATCCGCTGGCTTGAGGGGTTGGTCCGGGAATATGCGGACCGCCACAACTGCAGCATCCACACCGGTGGATGGCCGCTCTCTGTCGTGATCACACCACCCGCCAATGTCCCCGGGTTTGAAAAGTCCATCAATACAGCTTCGACATTTTTCGCTACCCAGGTCGTATATCGGGTGGATGAACTCTATCAGGCTATGAAAGAAGCCAAAACCGCCATGACCCCCCTGGTGATCATCATCCCCCGGACTCGGATGCGCCAATCTCAGGGGATCAGGGCAGTCTACCGCCTGGATGAGCCGCCTTTTGAGGAAGATCAGGGCTATTTTGTGCCAAGTATCGTCTGTCCCACCTGCGGAGCTTCGGTGTCGTGCCCTGCCTGTCGAACGAAAAGCCAGGAAAATATCCACCAGGCTGCCGAAGAAGCCCTGACGGATACCGTGAGATTGCGAGGAAAGAACTGCGACCTCTGTGGCGCTCCGCTTTGGGAGGAAACCCGGAACGGCGGGCTCTACTCACTGGCAAAAGCAATGAAGGTTTACGCAAGGAAATTGGACATTGACCTGCTGGGGCTGATCCTGGACGAAGTGCATGAAGATGGCGCTCCGGACTCGAAACAAGGCCAGGCGATGGGCTGGATGTCGGATATCTTCGCCAAGGTGCTGGGAATGTCCGGCACTTTCTACGGTGGTATGGCCAGTTCAAATTTCCAGATCTTTTTCAGGCTCTTCAAGTGGTTCCGCTCAAACTGGAATATCGACGAAGTGTCTACTTTCGTGTCCCGGTATGGCAACTGGCGCAGGACCTGGCGAACAAGTATGGCTAAAGAAGGCTGGGGCGCACGGGTCGAGCTGCCCGGGGTTTCACCGGAACTGATCAGCAACTACCTGATCAACGACATCGTCTATATGTCGCTTCAGGAGGCCGGCTTTGACCTGGTTCCCAGAACGGATTACCCCATTTTCGTCAGCCCGACCGCAGAGGAACAAATCGCCATTAACCGGCTGATGGATGATATCAAAGCGAAAGTTGAAACAGAGGGATACGCCCATGAAAAGAAAGTTCAGGTAAGCGGCAGCGAGTTAGCCAAACTGCATGTCCTGCCCTCGGGATTTCACTTACATACTTTCTCAGCCTTCTCCAATGCTTTCCGGTGCAGTCTGTGCGGGCAACCCAAACCGATCTGCGAACATCAATGGCCTGTCGAAAACCCGGAAGAGGGGGACGAAGAACTCGTCGTCGAAGCTGAACCCCTGCTTGCTCCTGAATATTTTTCGGCTAAAGAAAAGGCATTTGTTGACCTGGTTAGGGATGAAGCCCGGGAAGGCCGCCCTTGTCTGGTGTATGTATATCACACAGGAAAATACGCCCTCAATACCCGGCTGGCGCATGTCCTGCAGCACCATGGCATCCGGACATTGGATGTCGCCAATGTTCGCCCGGACAAACTGGAAAGAACCATCAATAACGCTGCGGACACCGGCGCCGACGCCATCATTGTCAACCCGGTCCGGGCCGGCACGGGGTTAAACCTGATCGCCACCCCCACCGTGATCTTCTACCAAACCGTCTGGTCTGTCCTGACCATGATGCAGGGTGCAGCCAGATCCCACCGGCCAACCCAAACTGCGCCGGTTCGGGTGTATTACCTGGTCACCCAGGGTACGGTCGAGGAGGTCATTTTGGGACGGGTCATCGAGCGCATGGCGGCCATCTTCCTGGCTTCCGGCGGAGACAACGAAGGGATGGCGGCGGTGTTTGACGCTGTCGGCCATCAAGAAACCTTAACGGAGTTGCTGGTCAGTTATGTGTCACGGAACGTCCACTATGACCTGGCCAGCGTCTTTGAAGAACTCAACGGCGCCCAACGGGACCTGCTGCCTGAACGTCAGGTCGTCAACGAAACGGTTGAGCATCCCTCTCAAGACGGCCTCTCTCCTGAGGACTTCCCGGATATCCGGGGGGCTGAACAGCTAACCATTTTCTAAATATAGAGACCGCCAGCTAACGATCTCTGAAACGATCAAGGAGGATTACATGTTTCTCGTACAAACCCATCAAGAACCAGTTGGCAGCTTCTTTGACCAGAAATTCGTAACCGTGTTTACCACCTCCCTGTTCTGGGAATGCCTCTGTAACAAGGATTTCGTCCATCCCTATTACGAGGAAGAATGCCCGCATTGCCGGATGAAACAGGGCGATCAAGCCGCCCAGGCAGCCAGGATGGACAATGTCCTTTACTTCGCCGGGGATCTGAACCCCTATCTTGTCATGCTGGCTTCCGACGCCCATACCCGGTTGGTGGCAAAGGAGTATCCCAACGTGGATGAAAGAATCGTCAAAAAGGTCTTACTGACCCGGTGGAAGGCCTTGAAACTGCCGGAAAACGAGAGCATCGAAAAGGCTCTGGCAAGCCTGGCGTGTACTCTGACTTACGGGGAAGATTTTATTGACTTTCCCAATGATCAGGCGGTCCAGGGGGAGGTCATGAAAAAAGCGGGGACCTATGTCTAGTGTCCCATTGGTGGCTTCGGGCTATCTCTGGCGGTGTCCTGAATGCGACAATGGCAATGTCGCCAGGACAGCCGCCGTAAATCAGG
>DPKV01000177.1 GCA_003542325.1 Anaerolineaceae bacterium | reverse complement strand
CTGCTGCTGCCCGCCGGAGAGCTGCCCAGGGTAATCACTCGCCTTTTCAGGGATGCCGACCTTCGTCAATAAGGCCTGGGCAATTTCAATGGCTTCGGCTTTGGAACGCTTGCGGACGACTTTTTGGGCGATGGTGACGTTTTCCAACACTGAAAGATGGGGAAACAGGTTGAAAGACTGGAAAACCATGCCGACTTCGGTGCGGATGGCGTTGATGTTTTCGGCGGTTGTGAGGGGGATGTCGTCAACGATGACCGTACCCGCCTGAAAGGTTTCCAACCGGTTGATGCAGCGCAGCAGGGTGGACTTCCCGGAGCCGGAAGGGCCAATGATGAGAACCACTTCGCCAGGGTATACATCCAGGCTGACGCCGTTAAGGGCAGCCGTTTCACCAAAATGTTTGTGCAGGCCTTCAATGTGAATAATGGGTTCAGGAGCCATTTCAGCGTTCCTCCGTTCTTGTTTTTCGTTCGATCCAGGCGACCAGCCGGGCTGAGATTAAGGTCATCACCAGGTAGAGCAGGGCGACCATCAACCAGGTTTCCACCGGCAGGAAATTTGCGGCCATAAACTCCCTGCCCCGCCGGGTCATATCTGCAACGGAAACCACGCTGACCAGTGAGGAATCTTTCAGCAGGGAGATAAACTCGTTCCCAACCGGAGGCAGGATCACTTTGATGGCCTGGGGAAGGATGATATAGCGCATCGCCTGGCCGCGTGTCATGCCGAGGCTTCGGGCGGCTTCGTTTTGCCCTTTGGATATGCTCTGGATGCCGGCCCGGTAGATCTCACTCATATAGGCTGCATAACAAAAAGTCAGACCGAGGATGGCCATGAAATAGGGGTTGGCCAGATATCTTTCGAAGGGTTCAAATTGGATGAGTCTGCCGAAGGATTGGATGAGTGAAGGGAAGGCAAAATACCAGAACAACAATTGCACAAGCAGGGGAACACCACGGGCGATTTCCACATAAATTGTGGTGGCCCAATTGATGATGCCAATCTTGGATAACCGGCCTAAAGCGGTCAGCAAACCCAGGAAGAGGGTCAGGATAAAAGCCACCAGCGTGACGCCGATGGAAACTAAAATGCCGTCGCTGACAAACTTGATGATCCGCCAATACGGATCGGGGATCAGGACGGCCAAAAGGACAATAATCCCAATGATCGCGACAACCAGCCACCACCAGTTATCTCGATAAGGAGTGGCTTTGCCGGCGTTTGATCGTGCATAAAGGTTTCGAGTTCGCATAAAAATTACCTTTCCCCCTCGCCCGGGGCACCAGACGGGGCGGGGGGTTCCCAAGATATGTGTCTAAAAATTAGTCGACGCTCGAATACCATTTGAAAACGAGTTCTTCAACGAAACCTTCGTCGATCAGTTCGGCCAGTGCAGCGTTGACCTGGGCGATGAGTTCGTTGTTATCCTTGCAGAAGGCGATGCCGAAGTTCTCATCGGTGAATACCTCACCTACAACCTTCAGAGTATCGGAATATTTATTGACGAATGAGACAGCCAGGGGATAGTCTGCCACAACGGCATCCACCTGACCGTTGGCAAGATCCAGGAAGGCGAGTTCGTAGGTGTCATAAACCTTGAGTGTGGTGTCGGCAATGGCTTCAATTTCCATGGAGCCGGTAGTGCCGATCTGAGCGCCTACCGTCATTCCCACCAGGTCTTCGGGGCCATTAATGGTTTCATTGCCGATTTGAACGGCAACGATCTGCCCCGCATTGATGTAGGGATCGGAGAAGCTGAATTGTTCAGCGCGTGCCGCTGTGATGGTCATGGCTGAGATGGCCATATCGTACTGGCATTCTGCCATACCGGCCAATAATGGATCCCAGGCCACGTTCTTGTAGACGATATCCAGACCGGCCTTTTCAGCAATGGCGTTCATCAGATCGATGTCAAAACCGATGATCTCCTTGGTCTCTTCGTCGATTATTTCGAACGGGGGAAAAGCGGCGTCAGTGGCTACGGTCAGAGCGTCGCTCTGCTGTGAACATGAAGCCAGAAGGCTCAGGGCGATAAGGGTGATGATGGTAAATAAAACTTTGTTCTTCATTTCTAATCTCCTCAAGATAATTAATGGGTGTAATGGACAGATTTGTGCTTGTGCGGGTCAGGTGTTTTGCCACCTCCTTTATGCAATAAAAAAGGCCTTCCCGTTGGAAGGCCTCTGTTTGTCTGCTGCTAATTACGTTCAATTAAGCGCCAAGAGCCGCTCCTTCAGGAAAGGTTCGGTATAATTTTGTCGCTTGGCATGATGGATGTGATTTGTTATCATATTGAGTTCGATTTTATAGGAAAGTGATCGCATTTACTTCATCAGGAAGTTAACAAAAAGTTAATATCCGGTAATTCAACTAATTCAGTTTCACTTTAAGTTAAAAAATGGGAATTTATTGATGATTGGATAAAATGACAACAAGTAAATATAATCGGATCGGATACAGGTTACTTCACCGACAGGTCTTTTTCGCAAAGCCTTTTGAACAAGTATTGCGTTAAATAAAAAAGGGAGGGTCAACTTGACTCTCCCTTGAGCGTTTATACCTGCGAAAGACCTAGGGTAATCCGATCGAGAAAAAATCCACTTCAACAAGAATGGGGGTGACGTCGAAGGAGGATACGGAGAAACCTACCTGACCTGCGCGGAGGTTATAACGATTGTCGATGACCTCTTTCTCGAAAACGCCATTAATATAAAGCGCCAGGTAGTTGCCGTCACAGATGGCGGTGTACAGATTGTCGGCCCGACCCATGTTAACATTAGTTGAACCACCGCTCTGCAAAGTATAGTAATCACCATCAATTTCAGAATAAACCAAAATATCATATAGGCCGCCGTTGCTGATATTAAATTCATACCAGCCATCCCGGTCGGTGTAATTACATACCAGGCTGACATTGTTGGTGTTCTTGCCGCGATTCTCAGCATATAAATCCAGCTGTACGGAGTCATAGGTGTATTCATCATACAGGAAGTAGACCCACTGATAGGTGCCCTGGAGGTCGAAAATCAGCCTGCTGTTGTCTGTGTAAAGGTCCATCAGGCTCTCATTCCCGTTCATCAGGAAGTAAGACCAGCTGCTGATATCTCCATCGAAATCTTCCACGAAATACGCCGGTGGATCGTCAGTGACAGGTTCCTGGTACTCCGTGGTAGCGGTTGGGTTTGGCTGCTGGACGATAACCTGGGTGGTCGTCGGCGTGGGTTGAACAATAACCACTTCCTCCGGTTCCGGGGTCGCCGTAATCACGAATGGCGTTGCGGTTGGATCAGGTGTTGTGCTAAAACTGCATGCCAGCCCAACCAGGATGAAGACGGACAAGAATAATAAAGCCACTTTCAAGTATGGATTCTTCATTTCATCTCCTAAAAATAATATAGCTAAAACATGATAAATTTCCTAATTTCTAATATTATAAACGAAAAAGCTTCGGATTGGACTAAACGGCCAAATCAACCGCAAAGTACGTGAAGGCAATAAAACAAACACAAGTTTTGTTAATTTAGCCCCCAGCACTCTATGGGCGTCTCAGGAGGTGTCCCTACCCATGGTTATTGTTGTCAGGAGATAAATATCCTATAACTGGGGAATGGTTGGCTAATAAGCGGGAACAATGGATAATTTGTTTTGACTTTGCGATTGCCCTGCTAAACGGCTGCGTGTCAAGGCTGCGAACAATAAATCAGGATTCCTGATATAATTTGATAGGGAATTTCTCATTGTCAATGTCAGGTTAACAACATAAAAATCAATGATGGATTGAACAATTGTCTATACAACCGTAATA
>DPKV01000168.1 GCA_003542325.1 Anaerolineaceae bacterium | reverse complement strand
GGTTTGCAGGAGCCAATGTTATTCAGTGGGCAAACTGTTTTCACCTGTAAAAGGATCGCTGCTGCCATTTTCAGCCGGCGCAATCTCATCGCCGGATGAATCGACCGCAGGCACGGTGAAGTGCATTAATCGGTTGTAGAGGGCGTCCGAAACCCAGACTCCGCCATTCGCGTCTGCAGCGATGCCGCCGGCAATCCCGATCTCAGCCGTCCCGCTGCCATATCCGCCCCAGCCCTGCAGGAAGTTCCCGGCCAGGTCGAATGCCAGGATACGCCCCAGGAGGGGATCAGCCACGAAGACCTGGTAATCGGCGTTGACGGCCAGGAAGGGTTTGTTATCCAGTGAGTCGCCATACCAGCCATTGATATCCCAGGTGATGTTGGATGAATAGCTCAGCAAATCACCGGCATCGGGCAGCATGACCTGGATCCGGTCGTTCCAGGTATCCGCAATATAGACCCGGCCCTGGTCGTCCACTTCAAGCCCGACCGGCTCATCCATTTGGCCCACGCCCATACCTGCACCGCCGAAGACAGCCAGGTCGTTGCCGGCGCTGTCGAAGATGACCACGCGTTTGTTGCCCGTATCCGTAACAAAGACCCGGCCCTCATCGTCCACCGCCACACCGCGGGGGCCCCAGAAATGGTAGCGGGATTCGGCGGCGCCGAACTCGCCCCACATGGTGACGAACTTGCCCTCAGCGGTGAATTTCTGGATCCGGTTGTTCCAGGTGTCCGCGACATAAACGGAACCGTCCGGCCCAACCGCCACGCCCCAGGGTTCGTTAAAGCTGCCCTCGGGGGCCATGACGCCGGTTTCGTAATTGCTCGCGGCATATTCTCCCCAGGTATGCAATAGCGTACCGTCGGTGTCGAGGTGGAGGATGCGGTTGTTGCCCGAGTCGGCCACATAGAGTGTGCCATCCGGGGCAATCGCGATGTCCCGGGGAGCGTTCATCTGCATATCAGGATTGCTGTAGATGATCTGGTCGGCATTCAGTGTGATCGTGTTTGCCTCATAGGGGTCCACGCTGGGCTCGAGGGCTACCGGCGCAGCGCCATACTCCCAGATTTGGGAAACAACATCCTTGCGGATGTACATACGGAACGCTGTGGAAGGCTGCCAGGTTTCCACTGTGAGGGTGCCTGAGCCAATTGCAGCCGCGAAGGGTTCATAATCGCGGTTATACCAGAGTTCCCACAAGGCGGTCCGCATCTGCGCGTCTGTGACGGCATTCCAGATTCGTTGTAAAGTCAGGTCATAATAAACCTGGGTTGGCCACCACAAGCGGGTGTATTCGAACATGACATAATCATTCCCAACGACCGGTTCGATCTTGCCGTAATTATCGCTGCTCACCAGGATGATCGGTGAATTCTGTAAATCCCGGGTAGGGTTGGTGGAATACCAGACCTTGTTGGGGTAATCCCGGAAATACCACCAGTACGGATACAGCAGGTCGCTGTCATAAGCCACGGCGATGTCGTTGCCGCCTGTCAGGCGGAAACTGATTTCCTCAACCTGTTCCAATACGTCTTTGGGGTCCCGTGCAGCATGCGCGTAAACCAGGAACTCCTCGGCGGTGTCATAGAGGACGAAATTTGCCCGGTAAGCCGTGCGGATCGTGATGGCAGACAGGATGGCGATAAAAAGGATCAGGACGAGTTTCGCAACCTGCTTGAACCGCCAGTCCCTAAGGAGGAATGCCAGTCCCACACCGGAAGCGATCATCCCCAGCAGGGCGACAACAAAATTGGTGGTCGCTTCCAGTTGGACCAGGTCCTTGCCCTGGAACGGCGGCATGACGCTGAACAGGGAACCAAAGGTCTGCGCTGCCGTTATCAGGAACAGCGCACCGACAATGAGGGTGATCCAGCCGCGGTTCTTTTTGAAAGCGGCCCAGTCAAAGGATTCGAGCAGCTTGCCAAAACTCCATCCGCTGGCGAGGATCATTGGCATGGTGATGTGGGTCGTCAGCCAGGGCATCCTTTCGCCGGCGAAACTGAAAGCGATCAGACTCATCACGGACCAGTACAGCAGCAGGATCAGGACCGGTGGCCGCCGGACTTCGCCTTCATTATCCACAAGGGTTGTGGATTTCTCCTTTACGGGTTCCAGTTCTGGCAGGACTTCATCGTTTGCAGAAGCGGTTTCGACCTGTTCCACCTCAGGTGCGTTCTTGCGGGCTTTGTTGGATTTTGCCAGGCCAGCCGCGCCCAGGATTGCCGCCAGTAACGTCCCGAAGGCGGGGAGGAACTCATACATGGGGATCTGGATCAGGGCGTAATAATAAAGCGGTTGGGTGCCGCGGGTGACGCCCTGCTGCGCCAACCAGTACCCCAGCGCGCCCATCAACCCCATCGCCACGCCGGTCCCCTGCGTGAAGATGGAGGAATAGAAGACGACAAAGATCGACCAGAAAACGCCGATGTTGAGCACCCAAACCTTCCAGTTCCACCAGAGGCCGATCAGCGCGGCGATGATGAACAGGGGGACCAGGAAGAGGACGGACGTCAGGATTCCTGAGTTGGTGTAATCGAGGGGATTGAACCCCAGGATATTCATCGGGAGGGCGGCCAGGAGGGGCAGCACAAGGGTGATCTGCATGATGAGCAGGTCGAAAGTGCGTTCCTCACGGACGCCGTGCCAGCCGATCCCCTTAATAAGGAAGACCGCAGCCAGGATGATGCTCAGGATCAGGAACAGGGCCAGCGCGCCGATGGTGATGCGTGTGCTGGCAGGGAGCATGTTGAGCATGACGCCGATATCCCCTTCGGCTTCCGTCCCCCGGGCATTGGTGAGTGCCTGATAACCCACGCCGAAGGCACCCAGCCCGGCGATCAGTGCGATGACCACAGCGACCAGGAAGACCAGCTTGAATGATTTGGTTTTCCACGGCTTGAAAAAGGTCCGGGCGAAGAAGACCACTGCCAGGAAGATCAGCATTTCAGCGGTGAAGATATACGAGGTGGCTTTATCGGTGAAGTGCAGGGCTGTAATGATGGTGACAAACAGGAGCGTGCGCTTACGTCCGAATTCGAGATACCGCAGGACGCCCCATAGCAGCGCCATCCCCCAAAAGACGATATAGATCTCGTTGCGGGTATAGCGGCTGTAAAATGAAATGAAGGGTGAAATGGTGAACAGGAACCCCGCTACCAGGGAACCGACCCGGCCGAGGTATTTCCTGAAAGCGAAGAGGGCAAACAGGATCACGCCGATCCCGAATACTGCATCGGGGATGCGGGCGGAAAAGTCGCTGTCACCAAACATCGTATAAGACAATGCGATCAGATGGAACTGGAGCGGTCCATGGGTGACCGGGTCGTACCGGTAGCCCCCGCCCGTATAGTAGGTGTAGGCCGGCACCACATGGTTGACCTCGTCGTGACTCATTACCCGCTCTCCGAGCATAATGAAGCGGCTCAGGACGGCGGTGATCAGGATCAGGGCGACAATCAGATGGTAGATTGTGAACTTTGGCCAAATGGAGAAAACCGGTCGGTCCATCCAGGTATTGAGTTTCGAGTTAGTCATAGGCTTCTATTCTTTTTTGTGGTTTTGAGAGTAATTGTAATGTGTTTTGACTCGATTTTAGAAATATACTTTACTCTCATTTTCCTGACAAGTCGGGGAAAATGGAGCGACTTGGTTGGTAAATATTTGCTAATATCGAGAAAAATAATATGCCCAGCCCTGCCCGTTCCCGCCTTTCAGGCACCCTCCTCATACCCAAGAGTATTCCAATAGTCTAACCTCCGCCTTTCACGCACCCTTTCCCTTTACACCAAGAGTATTCCACTCATCTAACCCCATCCCGCCTTGCAGTCACCCTTCCCCTTGCAAAGGGGAAGGGCTGGGGATAGGGTTGGATTAATTCCCATCCCTCTTGATAAATCGTCTAGATTTAGCGCTAGGTATGCAGAGGTTCTCTACTGAAAAGACGATCCATCAGTACCCCATCCCGCCTTGCAGCCACCCTTCCCCTGGAGCGAAGCGGAATACCCGAAGGGTATAGGGGAAGGGTTGGGGATGGGGTTGGAATGGCATCATTCAACATTTTCTCTCCTGATCATCGTGAAAATTCATCACAGCATAAGCAGGGGCTCTCCAATGAAAAACTGATCATTAATTTCCCAATCCCCCCTTTCAGGCACTATTTCGCTTATACCTAAGCGTATTCACTCGTCTAATCCCATCCCGCNNCCTTCCCCTGGAGCGAAGCGGAATACCCGAAGGGTATAGGGGAAGGGTTGGGGATGGGGTTGAATTCATGAATTACTGTTAACTTAGTGCTCAGCCCTCTTGGCGCTCTTCCTCATATAAATGGATAGGTTTGGGGATAGGGTTGTCACTGGAAAAATATAACTTTCATTTCACTACCAAACCTGTGAATATGGACTATAATAGTGCCCTTTGCTTAAAATTTGAATGAGGTAGAATCTACAAAGAAAGATATATGAGAAGAATAAATATCATTTTAGCGTTTATCCTGCTCTTCCTGACCGGATGCAGCAGCCAGACCGCGGCGACGGAAATGCCGACGCTGGATGCAACCGCGCTCAACGCCACCGCGGTCAGCGGCGCAACCGAGGCAGCCGTCCTGACCCAGTCCGCCGTCACACCGTCCTTGACGGTTGAACCCTCCCAGACGCCGATCTCCACCATTGACCGAACCCGCGCCCCCATTCAAAGCCCCACAGCCGAAGCGCCCTGCCTGAAAGCCGGCGCGGGGACGCCGATTGACGTCAGCATCCCGGATGGGACCAAAATGATGCCCGGAAAGACGTTCACCAAAACCTGGCGGCTGGAGAATGTCGGTACATGCACCTGGACGCGGCTGTATACGCTGGTGTTTTTCTCCGGCAACAGCCTGAACGCCATCCAGACGTACCACCTGCTGGCGGAAGTGGCACCCGGGGAGATGATCGATCTCACGGTTGAGATGGAAGCGCCTGACAAACCCGGCGTTTACCAGAGCAACTGGATGCTGAGCGATCCGAACGGCGAACTCTTCGGGATCGGGCCGAACGGCGATGCGCCGTTCTGGGTCAGGATTGAAGTCGTGACCTCGACGGGCAGCACACCGACTCTCACCGCAACGGTGACCCCCACGCCGGTGGTCTACCTGGAAGGCGACGCTGACCTGGGCGACGGCGACCAGCTCAACCTGGACAGCGGGACTGTGAACCCCGCGGACGCCACCGCTGCGGATTTCGTTTACCGGTATGGCGGCGCCCCGACCCACCTTATGGTCACAATGAACGGGATGCAGTGGATGGTTTACGGTTCGACCCAGCCGACCTTCAGCGACTGCACAGATGTTACCCTGACGGGGAACGCCATCAGTTTTGAAACGGTGCCGGCGGGGACTTATCTTTGTTATCGGACCTCGGACGACCTTCCGGGCCGGTTGTTGATTGAAGGATTTGAAGCAGACCGGCTCAACGTGCATTTCCTGACCTGGTCGTTGCCGTAGGAAAAATAATTATCAAATCTCATTTATATCCAAAAAAAAGGAGTGCGGACTGCCTTGCCTCCCTCAGGGAGACAGCCCGCTTCATAACATTACAAGGTTAGAGAGAAAATTAGTAAGAGAAAAATCATATTGCAGCCTAAAGGCTGTACTCCTAAAAATTATCTATCAATAATCGACTTTTGGAAATTTCTAAATAGGAAAATAATACAAAAAGTAGGGCTATCTATTCTGGATAGCCCTTTCGTTATTATGAGTATCGTTATTAGAACAAACTGCGGACGATCAGCATGAACCCGAAGATCACTAGGGGGATGCCGACGACTGCGCCGACCACGGTCAGGGAGACGACCACACCGACGATCATCAGCACCAGCCCGAGGATGGCGCCGACCAGCCGCCCTGTGGCCTGAATGATGAGGACGACCAGCCGCCAGATCAGCCAGAAGGGATACAGGAACCAGGGGACGTGTTTCTTTTCATTTTCTGTCATATCTACCTCCATTTAAATATACGGAAAAGGGAGGAGAAAGTTGCGAAAATTGCCCCTTGTTGTGGCTTTCCAAGACCTTTCTGTTCTGGTATAATAGCCGTCGCCTTGAATAGGGCAGATTATGGAGAGGTAGCATAGTCCGGCCTAATGCGCGCGCCTGGAGAGCGCGTGTACTCTTTGAGTACCGTGGGTTCGAATCCCACCCTCTCCGCTCCATAAAAGACCACCCTACGGATAAGGGTGGTCTTGGTTTAAGCGAGTACCAACGAGGTTTACAGGTTCTTTGCTCAGTTATCGCAGGATAATTGAATATGAGAAAATTTACCCAAGACCAGCCCGCTTTTCCGGGCTGGTCTTTCTAAAACACTTATAAGGTTGCTTAAGTGAAGTCTTCTGATTGAGGAAGGCTGTTTACGGCCTTCTTCCGCGCCCACCGTTGCCCTGCATGGGGGCGTTGTTCTGAACGCTCTCGCTCAGGATGGCATTGTAGACCGCTTGGCTGAGGTACTGCGGGGCATAGGTCTCGCCGGTCTGGCGGGCAAACGTGGAGGTGAAAGCCCGCAGGTGGTTTTCGGACCCTTTCAACAGGTTCTCGTAGACCTGGCGGAGGTCGGTGTTGGTCATGCCGGTCAGGTTCTGCTGGAGGTCGAGGATGTCAATTTCCTCAATTGCCGCGCCGACCTTGAGGGCGTCTGCCAGCGACTTCGCGCCTGCGGCGACCAGCTCATCATAGAGGGATTGCAGCATGGGGTTGGTGAAGACGCCAACCTCGGCGCCGGTGGCGGGATCGTCGATCCCGTACGTGTCCAGCAGGGCCTTGACGGCATTCGTGTGGGAGAGTTCGCTGTCCGCAATATTGTTGAAAAGCTGCAGGCCCCACAACTCATACAGGGTGACATAGACGTCGTGGGCCAGTTTTTCTTCCTCGCGCATATACAGCAGGCCTTCAATCTCGGCATCGGTCAACCCATTGGCATTGACTGCGAGGGACTGTGCTTCGGAAACCATTGCAAGGGTCGTTTCGTCTTCCGTTTCAGCTTCCGCAACCGCTTCATCAGCAACCGGCTCGCCGGATTGGATGGCAGCGGCTTCTTCGCTGGTCACAACGGCCGTAGATCTGTCTGTCGTGATTTCCGCTGCGGTATTGGTGCAGGCAGTAAGGGTGAGGGTTGCGAGGATAAGTAACCCGAGGATGATCGGGATAAATTTTTGTTTGTTTTTCATGATATGCTCCTTCGTTCGTTTTTCTTGATGATGTTATTATGCCGGG
>DPKV01000016.1 GCA_003542325.1 Anaerolineaceae bacterium | reverse complement strand
CCCATGGGTCAGCTATTCTTCGATCTGGGTTTCACCTTAATTGACGAAGTGTTCTTTTCATTGGATGATGAGCCCCAAATAAATTACGTTTGGGATGAGATAGCTGAAGTGACCACAATATCAGAAAATGGTGACATTACAGTCGGCGACCAAATTTTCACCGCAACCGAGCTCGCAATAACAGCTTCACCGCTTTCCTCGACCATTGAACTCTCCATTATGGACATTGCTCCCACCATTGCGTCCAGCCTGGGATTACCTGAATTACCAGACGCCATCGGAGAAGTTCGCTCTTCAGCCCAAGCTCGTCATGGGGTCATGATCCTGCTGGACGGTACCCAATACGCAACGCTGCAAGCCATGATCTCCACTGGAGACTTGCCGTTCCTGCAAAGTATTGGAGAAATCCAGCAGGGCCTGACCGTCTACCCCCCTGTAACCGTCGCGTCTTCAGCAGCACTGCTGACAGGAGCGCCGCCAAATGTCAATCAGGTCTACGGCCATGGATATCGATCAACAGAGTCGACGACCCTGTTTGATATTGCTTCGGAAGCAGGTCTTTCTGTCGTGGCAGTCGAGGGTGCAAGCCTGCCTTTCAATTTAAGGAACGCTGACACAACGCTTAGCGGCGATAGAGATGGTAATGGCTGGTCAGATGATAATGTCTATACGAATGCTCTTAACGTTATTGAAACAAACATGCCTGATCTGTTGTATATCCACTTTCATGAAGTTGATGATATGGGGCATGCTTATGGCCCTGATTCAGACGAATATCACGATGCACTGATCCGGGTGGATTCCTATCTCGCAAAGATTGTTGCCGCCTTGCCGGAAGATACCCTGATTGCAATCTTTGCGGACCACGGAATGCATGCAACAGAAGATGGTGGAAATCATGGTTCATTGATTGCTTCCGATTTAATCATCCCAATCATTTTTCTACAGAAATAAAGGAGATCCTATGTTCAAGAAAACCAACCAACTTTTATGGGCTTTGATTATTATCATCCCGATGCTCCTCACGGGATGCAATGGAATTCCAAAGGTCGAATGGGAGCTGACCATTTCCGGTGATGTCAGCAACCCGGTTACCTACACCTTTGAAGAATTGGCCAAAATGGAAATGGTCGATCTCAGTGACGTATATATGGAAAAGTCCCGTGGTGAAGATGAAGTGCGCTCTTTCAGCGGGATCTCCTTGGCCGCGCTGCTCGAAGCCGCAGGCGCTTCCGAGGATTACAGCACGGTCACCGCAATTGCCGGTGACGGCTATGCCATTGAAATTTCCAAAGATGAAATGGCTGAGGGGATCGTCGCTATGAAACAAAGCGGAAATTGGATCGTTGATGAAGATCCGGACGCAGGCCCGATCCGCCTGGTGTTCCCATTGACGCCTGCAAACCGTTGGGTTTTCCAAATTCAGGAAATCATCGTAAATAACTAATCACTATCTTAATATCGAAAGAAGGAACCAATGAAGAAGACAAAATTGCTCGTAACCCTGTTTATCGTCATGGCTTTCGTCTCGGCCTGCACAGCAACTGCAGCGACAGAAGAAGTCGTTAATACAGCTATCCTGACCGTTGGTGAAAAAACCTATAGCAAAGCCGACCTGGAAGCGCTGGGCACAATGTCCACCGATTATACGGATAAAGAAGGTGTGACCACCACCTATGAAGGCGTATCCTTATCCGCCCTGTTGGATGACGCCGGCCTGTCCGGCAGCGCCGAGATTGTCCTGACTGCATCCGATGGCTACGAAGCCAGCCTGACTATGGAAGAAGCTGTTGCTTGTGCCAACTGTATTGTTGCGTTCGATGGTGATACATTGCGCACGGTCATGCCCGATTTATCCGGCAAATTAAATGTGAAGGATCTTGTCGCGATCTCTGGTAACTAAGTCAAATAAGGCAGCCTGACCGCTGCACCCCGTGGACAATCTCGGGGAGTTTTATCTGCAATTTATCCAGCAACGCAGCCCCTGAAGCACAGCAGACCGCACGGAACTATTGAAGAATAGTACGAAGCATGGGGACCCTGGCTAAGCCTCAAGGGCTTGCGTTGCTGGTAAAAGCAGCCAAACTTGCTGATTTACCAGCAACTCAATTGACAAATCGAGTGGAGACAACTACAATAACAGTGAATTAAATATTGCCATAAAGGGTGCACCTCCTGCCCGGATGCAAGGTGCACAATGGGGGAAGCTGGTGAAAGTCCAGCACTGTCCCGCAACGGTAACACCTCTGGTGAAGTCCGATAACCCGCCCTTTATGACCCAAACACTTCGTGGAAAGGCCTGTTGGGTATCGGTACATCTATACCGACTACTCCTCACCGCCCCTCAGGGCGGATTTTCGTTAATGGCCTGCCCGCAAGACCATTTTTCATGTCCGAGGAGATGCAATGAGAAAACAAAAACGAACGACTTCCCAACCCCTGTTACTGCCCTTGATCCTCATTTTTCTATTCACGACCGGTTTTTCACCTCAGCCGGTTGCCGTTCCGGCATTGCAAACCGAAACGACCGATGTCATTACTGCCGGAATCGCCTATCTGGGAACACAGATCAACTCTGATGGCGGAATTCGCTGGTTTGACGACTCATCCAGTCCAGCTGCCACGATTCGTGTGGTTCAGGCTCTGGCCGCAGCGGGGGTCGACCAGGATTTCCTGCAAAGCGGCTCCGGTAATGCTCCCATCGACTTCCTCGAAACCGCCGGTGTGGATTGGGTCAATCAACAGGAGACCGACTCCCCTGCTTTCAGTGTGGCGCGGGCAGGTCAGTTACTGACCGCTGTCGCAGCCGCCAACCGTAATCCTCAGCAATTCGGCATTGAAGAAGTTGACCTGGTTTATCCGGTTGTCGCCAGTCTTGACCCCAACACTGGAATTTACGGTTCTGCCACACCTGAAAATGTCACCGATCAGGTTTGGGCGATGCTCGGTCTGGCCGCGAATGCCTTTTCCGTGCCTTCCGAAGCAGCCATCTGGCTGGCTGCGGCCCAATTGAAGGATGGCAGCTGGGACGATGGTTACGGCAGTTATCTGGACACCACCCCTCTGGCGGTTATGGCGTTGATCGCATCCGGTGATGTTGCTGTTGATGCCCCCGAGATCCAATCTGCGGTGGACTTCCTGATGGAAAACCAACAACCTGATGGCGGCTGGCAGTCCCAATGGGACACCATAACCAACGCCAATACCACGGCAGTCATCCTGCAGGCGATTTCCTCCCTGGGGCAACCACCGGTTGACGAATCCTGGCAAAAAGCGGACGGCGATCCGAGTACGGCATTGCTCGCCATCCAGCAGGAAAACGGCGCCATCGGCGGTGATTTTGCGAATGCCTATTCAACTGCGGATGCCATCGTTGCGCTTTCCAACCAAGCTCTCTTTGACCTGGGGTATTTGATGAGTGCCGGCCAAAGCATTGCGTACATCGTGAGTCAGCAGGCTGCTGATGGCGGCTGGGGCAGCGTCGGCCAGACACTGGACATTATCCTTGCACTCCATGCAGCGGGTTGGGACCCAACCACGGTAACCTTTTCTGATAACACACCGCTCGATTATCTTGCAGAAAATTGTGCCGAATATATTGCGTATGGCCCTGATGCGATCGGGAAAACCATACTGGGTGTCACGGCAGCCGGGCTTGACCCAACCTATTTTGCCGATCTGGATCTGGTGGCAGCCTTGAATGCAACCTACGATGAAACAAAAGCCGCCTTCGGTATGACGGATAATACCTGGCATCAGTCTCTTGCTATCCTGGGATTGAATGCGGCCGGAGAGTCAATTCCCTCGGATGTGGTGGATACATTGTTGGGATTGCAGCAGGAGGATGGTGGTTGGGAATATTCAGCGGGATTTGGCACCTGGCCGGATAACACTGCCCTGGCTGTTCAAGCCCTCCTTGCGGCCGGTGAGACTGCGAACAGCGCAGCCATTCAAAATGGATTGGGTTACCTCCAAAGCATGCTTTCAGCAACCGGCGGCTGGGGAGACTCCAGCACAACAGCCTACAGTATCATGGCTCTCAATGCGCTTGGCGTCCCAAACAGCGCTTGGGCAAACGAGACCGGCTTGACACCGCTTTCAGAATTATTCACCTACCAGAAAACGAATGGCGCATTTTTCTATAACTGGGAATACACCGACGACAACCTGATGTCCACCGCTTCAGCCCTCCTGGCATTGTTCGGTGAGGACTTCATTATTACCGCCGCTGATTTGGACGCTGCTTATGCCGGCCTGGTGATCGATCCGGGTGAAGGCGCAGCCACAACATTATGTGTACCGCTTGAAGATGAATCGATGAGCGGCCTCGACCTGCTAATTGCGTCCGGCGTTACCTACTCCGCCCCTGAAGGATTCATTGAAAGCATTATGGACATTTCAAATCCCGATGGCGGGACGAATTACTGGTCCTATTGGCAATGGAATGGCAATCAGTGGGTATTCAGTAATGCCGGCGCAGGGGATACCGCCGTCCGGACTGGCAGCGTTGAAGCCTGGCATTTCACCAGCTGGGTAATCTTCCCCTCTCTTGCACCGGATGTCGTTCCGAATTTGTCAGCGATGTGTGAAACTCCTGTCCTTAAGAACTTCACTGAACAACCCTTCCTGAGCTTCAGCGACCTTTATCCAGACGACCTGTCAGTGTCGATTGAAGTTGAATCCGTAACCACTGAGGAGCCTGCTGAAGGTACGGCATCCCCGTCCGAACCGACCAACGAAGAGACCCCAGCAGAGGTAACAAGCGTGGAGGAACCGGAGGCCTCTGAGCGTTCATCACTCCCCTACTATCTCATTGGCGGAGCTTCAATAATCATCCTGATCGTGGTTATTCTAATTCTTAAGAAAAAGGGTAAATGAAACGTAACCTTTCAGGTATCTTCACGAACCTGATCATTTTCGTTCTCGGTTTTCTGAGCCTTGCGGCACCGTTCGTCTTGCCGCAGGCCAGAAATTCCGGGGCACATAACGCTTCCTTCCCCATCATGATCAGCCTGATCATTGGTCTCTGTCTGATCATCGTTTTTTATGAAATCCAAATCTCAATTATTGACAATAAAATGATTGCTTTTCTCGGAGTCCTGATTGCGATCAATGCGGCAATCCGTTTCCTTGAAAATGCAATTCCCGGACCAGCCGGGTTCAGCCCCACTTTCTTCCTCATTATTCTGATCGGCTACACCTTTGGGGGAAGAATGGGATTCCTGATGGGTGCAATGACCATGTTCGTATCTGCCCTGATCACGGGTGGTGTTGGACCCTGGCTGCCGGGGCAAATGATCACCGCCGGCTGGGTCGGTCAAAGTTCCGTTTTGGTAAAATGGATCGTCAGGTCTTTTAATTGGTCGGATAAACCCGGTGAGGTGGTACTGCTTTCAGTTTTTGGCGCGGTCTGGGGTCTCCTTTATGGCGCAATTATGAACCTCTGGTTCTGGCCGTTCCTGGGGGCGGCTTCCGGGCAATCCTGGCTGCAAAATGCGGGATTCCTTGAGAATGTGGGACGCTATTCGACTTATTATCTGGCGACATCCCTTGTCTGGGATATCGCCCGGTCGGTCGGCAACGTCTTAACCCTTGCCTTCCTGACCCGTCCGGTGATAAAAGTGTTCCACAGGTTTAAAATACGCTTTTCGTTTCAGGTTTCAGGAGAAAAGTCATGACCGTAACGACAGCCTGGGTACTTTGGCTGCTTTCCGGGATGGTCTTTATCCTGTCCACCCGGAATCCTCTTTATTTATTGATCACCATCCTTATGTTTTACTGGCTGGGATTAAAGTTTGAAAAAGAACGAAAAGGCGGTCAATGGATCAAGCTCAACCTCCGGTTTATGTTGACCATCGTCGGGTTATCGGGCCTGATCAATATGCTTTTCGCCCACACGGGGAAAACCGTTTTGTTCGACCTTCCCAACGGCTGGCCCCTTATCGGCGGCGCAGTGACCCTTGAAAGCATTGTCTATGGAGCCATCAATGGTCTGGTGATCGGCGCCTTGTATCTGCTCTTCAACATCTTCAATAAAGCTCTGAGCGTGAAACAGATTACAAGACTGATCCCCCGCGCCTTCCACCCCATCGCGACCATGGTGACCATCTCCCTGACCTTTTTTCCATCCATTCAACAACGCATTCGGGAAATCAGGGAAGCTCAGCTCATCCGCGGCAATCCAATGAAAAAAGTTGCCGACTGGTTACCCATTCTTATTCCATTATTGGTCAGCAGCCTGGAAGATGCTTTTCTTCTCTCTGAATCGATGACCTCCCGCGGGTTTCATACCCATTCCATCAGGAAATATTCGTCCCTGTACCTGGTTTTGCTCATCATATCCGCATTTGCAGTGTTCGCAGGCTGGATTTTTGGCCTCTACGATTACCCAAAACTCCTCAGCATTGGTCTGTATATTCTTGCGGCGCTTGTCGTTATCATTATCTTTGTCGTCAGCGGTCGGGGCAACCCCAGTAAATCCTATAAACAGGAGGCATGGCACCTTGGTGATAAGATAGCCTCCATGAGTTTCTCGTTGGCGCTGATGACCACCCTGGCCTTACTTTTCATGGATAACGGTCCTACATTTTCTTATTCACCTTATCCGGTAATTGCTTTTCCCCAACTGCATTGGACCGGCATTGTTCTCAGTCTGATTCCGGGCATACCCTTACTCATCCAAAAAAATGATTAACCTGACCGATCTCTCCTTTTCATACCCCGGCAGCACCTCTCCTGTCCTTCATGAGGTTAATCTGCACATTCCTCCGGGGACTTTGACGCTTGTCACAGGAGCATCCGGCAGCGGTAAATCCACTTTTCTGCGCTGTCTGAATGGGCTTGTTCCGCATTTCACCGGCGGGCAGATCAGCGGATCGATCACGGTTGGAGAAGTGGACCCAATCACCAGCGGGCCTGAAACCATGGCAACCAGGGTTGGATTTGTCTTCCAGGAACCCGAAGCGCAGTTTGTTTTCGATGTCGTGGAGGACGAGATCGCTTTTTCGCTTGAGAATGCGGGCCTGGCAAGAGATGAGATCGATTCCCGGATCAGTTCGATATGTAAATTCCTTCATCTTAATTCCATAAGAACCAAACCCATCCATCAGATTTCGGGTGGAGAAAAGCAGCGCGTTGCTGTCGCCAGCGCTTTGGTGAATCACCCTCAGGTGCTGGTCCTTGATGAACCCACCTCACAACTTGACCCGCATTCCGCTAATGAGCTTCTCCGTTACGTTGTATCCTTAAAAGAAAAACTGGGATTAACGGTCCTGCTGGCTGAGCATCGGTTGGAACGTCTTTTACCCTTCACCGATTTGATGATCCATCTGCAATCAGATGGACAGTGTCTGATTGGTCCCCCTGAAGAAATATTGCAGGAACTGGATCTTGTTCCACCCATCATCACCGTTGCCAGGAGACTGCATATCAAACCATTGCCGCTTTCAATTGAGACCTTCCCCAGGATCGTCATACCTGAAACGATGGTTCCAACTTTGGAGAAAAAAGATTGGAAACCGCAAACCTCTGATGGCGGATTGGATGTACAAAACTTTTCAGTCACCCTTGAAAAGTCGCTGGTCATTGACCATATCTCATTTAAGCTGAACCCGGGCGAGATTATCGCACTGCTTGGGCCAAACGGTGTGGGAAAGACCACCCTTTTACGGGCCATGATGGGTTTGATCCCCTTTGAAGGAAATCTGGTTCTCAAAGGACAACCCATAAAGGAAAACACACTAAGCATGATGATCCAGGCGGTCGGTTATCTGCCCCAAAACCCAAATGACCTGCTGTTTGCGGAGACGGTGCTGGATGAATTGGAGGTTACACTTCAAAACCATGGCCTGGAAAAAAGCCACACCGAGCTGGTTCAATTTCTGACTCATTTCGGCCTGCCCAACCATCAGGATGACTATCCACGAGACCTCTCCGTTGGTGAACGCCAGAGGACTGCTCTGGCCTCCATCACAGTACACGACCCTGACTTCATTCTTTTGGATGAACCAACCCGGGGATTGGATTACGAAAATAAAGCCAGGCTTGTTCAACTCTTCCAAAAGTGGCGCGACCAGAACAAAGGCATTCTCGTCGTCACACACGATGTCGAATTTGCGGCCCTGCTTGCGGACAGAGTGATCATTCTGGAACAGGGTAAGGTCAGGTTTTCCGGCAATCCGCAAGAAGCTTTCCATCACTTTCCAGGTTACAGAACCCAGACTGCTCAAATCTTTCCGGACAGCCCCTGGATTACACCTGAAGACCTCCCTTTCAGGTAATTCTCCCCCCTTATAGCACAAAGCCTCTATGGTAAAATTGTTCAGTCAACAGCCTGTACGGGCATAACTGTTGAATTATTGATATTATTCATATTGGATGGTTACATCTCTCACTAATAAGAGAATTCATCCATTAGTATAAATAAGGTGCAGTATTTATTTATTGGTTTCTTTGGACAGTTAAGGAGTCTAGGTAAATTGATGCAAGATCAATCCTTGTTTTCCTGTTGACTTTACTGACATCCCTGATAGGAGAGAATAAGAATGTACGGATATAGCGGAAATATTCTGCACATTGACCTGAAAGAGCGGTCACACTGGGTCGAAAATAAGCCGGAAGAATGGTACAAAACCTATATTGGTGGGGTTTCCATGGCCACCCGTTTATGCTGGGAAAACATCGAGGTGGGATGCGATCCATACTCACCCGGTAACCCCGTTTGTTTTGCTAATGGGATCTTTACCGGCACACCCGTCCCGGTTGGCGGGAAATATGGCCTTGCCTCCAAATCGCCAATGACCGGATTTATCGGCGACAGCCTTTCCGGTTCATGGTTCTCCATTGCCATGAAAAGAGCCCAATATGATGGCATTGTGATCCACGATGCCAGTGAAAATTGGATTTTTCTTTTCATCGATGACGAACGGGTCGAGTTTCTACCCGCCGATAAGTTACTTGGATTGGGCACCTATGAAACAGAGGAGGCCATCCGGGATTACTTTGGCGACGATCAGGTCCGGTCCGCCACCATCGGACCAGCCGGTGAGCATATGGTTCGCTTTGGCAATGTGACCAATGACGGCCGCCAGGCAGGTCGCACCGGTCATGGTGCCGTTTGGGGAAGCAAGAAACTGAAAGCTGTCTCCATTCGCGGCACGCATGGTGTGACCGTCGCAGATCCTGACACCTTGCTGAAAATGTCTTTCGACATTACAGAAGCCTCCCAGGGGAAGGATACCGAAAAATACCGGATTTACGGGACTTCCACCAACGTAATGAATATGAATAAACTTGGCCTCCTGCCCACCCGCAACTATACGGAAGGCGTTTTTGAATTTGCGGAGTTAGTCAGTGGTGAATATCTGGACGAACACCATAAAGTTAAAGTTATCGCCTGCGCGCAGTGCCCAATTGCCTGTGAGCAAATGTCCATGGTCAAGCAGGGCCCCTTTGCCGGTGCAATGACAGGCATCGAGTACGAATGCCTCCAGGCAGTCAGCTCCAACTGCGGGATCGGTGATATGACAGCAGCTATCCGATTAATTGACATAGCTGATCGCAGCGGTATGGACGCGATGTCCATGGGTGTGACCATTTCCTACGCTATGGAATGTTATGAACGCGGCGTATTGAAGAAAGAAGACTTCATCTCAGAAAGGACGCCCGAAGGCATTGAGCTGAACTTTGGTAACGGCCCCGGCGCAGTCAATCTGGCCCTGATGATCGAAAATCGGGAAGGCATCGGCGCAATTCTTTCTGAAGGCACCCGACGGGCTGCCGAATACTTCGATAAGGAACGCAACGCTGAAACCTACAAATGGGCGATGAATATCAAGGGACTTGAGCTGCCTGGGTATGATGCCCGAGCCCTCAAGACCTTTGCCGTCGGCCTGGCGGTCGGTACCCGTGGCGGCTGCCATAACCGCTCTGCGGCTTATGATCCTGATATCAAAAGTGAGACAAACCGGTTCACGGTGGACGAAACCCGTGGAAAAGTCGCGGCAAGTTCAGAAGAATATGCTGCGGTTTATGATACCCTCCCCATGTGCAAGTTCATCCGCCGCTGCTTTACCGGCAAAGCGGACCGGGCAGGCGCCTGGCCGGCGATTGCGAACTTGATCAACGCCACTACCGGCTGGCATTTCGAATATGATGATGTCGATTTGATCGGCGTCCGTGCCCATACCATTAAAAAAGCATTCAACATCCGCGAAGGTTGGAAAGCCTCGGATGATGATCTGCCATGGCGCTGGAAGCATGAACCGATGACGATCGGCCCATCCGCGGGTCATGTCGTCACCGATGAAGAGCTGGCTTATTTGAAAAAGATCTATTATGAAGCCAAAGGCTGGACGGAAGAAGGTCTCATCCCCAAACAGCTCCTGATCGATCTGGGTATGGAAGATGTCGCTGAAGAGATTGGCGTATAAGGAGAAGAATAATGGTTGCATCCACATCAAAATTCAAGTACATCGTATGTGATCCCGAAAAATGTATCGGTTGTCAGCTTTGTGAATATATCTGCTCCTATACAAAGACCGGTGAATTCAATTCCTATAGAAGCCGGATCCGGACTGTCCGGGTTGATGAAGTCCTGATCACCGCTGTTGCCTGCCGGACTTGTGAAGACGCACCATGCGTGAAAGCCTGCACCAGGGATGCGCTCACCCAGGATCCCATATCGGGGATCATCCGGATTGATCCTCAGAAATGCGATGGGTGCGCCTGGTGTATTGAAGCCTGCGATTTTGGCGCGATTTCAATCAACCATGAGACAAAACTGGCCGAATTCTGCAACCAGTGTGAAGACGTTGAAGATGGTCCGCAGTGTGTGAAGATCTGCCCCAAAGATGCCCTGGAATACACGACGCCCGATCAGCGATCCCAACGCACCCGGCATAAACTGGTGAAAGATTCCTTGAACTTCCCCTCCAAAGCGAAGGACCCCAGATGAGCGAGAAGCCTCAAGAACAAAACAACGAAGAACTTCGGATTGGTGTTTATGTCTGCCATTGCGGCAGCAATATTG
>DPKV01000072.1 GCA_003542325.1 Anaerolineaceae bacterium | reverse complement strand
ATGGCACCCAGGCAGACCTCGTCCGTCCGGGCAACGGCTGGCAGATTCCCCCAAATGATATCGACGCATTACATCAAACGCTCCACGAGGCCCTCAGTGACCTGAACCGCCTGCGTGAAATGGGGGCGGAGAGTTACCGCATCGTCGCCCAAGAGATCAACCTTGAGCNNGACGGGCGCAGCCCAACAGCATTGAGCTGGATCGGTCAACTTCAGGCTCTGGACTATGCTGTCAGTCTGGTCTCGACCTTTCCCTGTGATCCACCCGAAGGCATTCACCATTTCCGGGTGCTTCCGGTCGCTTTCAGCCGGTTCAGCCGGTCAGGTGCAGCCTTCCCGGAGGCGGGTCAGACCGAATCCACATCCTCCGGCATCAAAAAATGGGTCAGGCGGTCAGCGCCTTTCCTTCAACGGATGCGGTATTTCCTCGGTCCGTTGACGCTCTGGCATTATCGACCCAGGTTTCGGGCCTTTGTCCGCGAAATTCAACCTGACCTGGTGCATGCGCTGCGTATCCCGTATGAAGGTATGTTGGGCGCAGCCACACCAAAAGGGATCCCCTTCCTGGTTGCGACCTGGGGCAATGACCTCTCCCTGCACGCCCAGGGTTCCCTCTGGATGCAGATGGAGACTCGTCGCTGCCTGAAGCGCTCTGACGGGCTGACCTCCGATACCCGGCGTGATGCCCGGCTGGCTCGGGATTGGGGACTCGCCGATTCTGCCCCCACACTGGTGGTGCCGGGGTCGGGCGGCCTGGACCTCAACAGCATTCTGGAGACAGCTTCATTTGATCCTGATGCCTTTGGGATTCCCGTAAATGGTTCATGGGTGGTCAACCCGCGTGGTCTGCGCCCCGGCTCAGTCCACCAGGATGTTTTCTTTGCCGCCATTCCCAAAGTGCTTGCCCAACGACCGGATACGGTTTTCGTATGTCCCAGCCTGGGTGGTGTAGCGCAAGCAAAAGCCTGGGTAAACGAATACAATATCGATTCCCAAACATTTTTACTACCCAGAATAAACCAGTCAGAACTATGGGGGTTATATCAGCAATCAAAGGTCTTCGTTTCTCCCAGCAGCCACGATGGGACGCCCAACACCTTCCTGGAGGCGATCGCCTGCGGCTGTTTCCCCGTCGTCGGGCGGATCGAATCACTGGCGGAATGGGTTGATTCCGGGGTCAATGGCCTCCTGATCGATCCGGAGGACCCTGACGCGCTGGCCGCAGCTATCCTTCAGGCCCTGGATTCCCCCAAATTACGTGAAAACGCCGCTGCAAGGAACCGTGAGACCATCAACACCCGGGCAAATCAAAAGGCCACCCGGCTTGCGATTGATGCTTTTTATCAATCGTTTCTCCAAAAATAACCCCACAAGCAAACCCTAAATTAAACAGAAATGCCCCTGGATTACATTTACCCTCCAGGGGCTTTTTAATTGCTTGCCGGAAAGGCAAAGTGCCCTCAGAAAATGCCTTTCAACGAGACAGGATGATTATTCGGGTTTCGCCTCGAAATCCAATAGTTTCAACTTTTCAAAGACCAACGGCCCCAGCCAGGCAACCCATAACCCGATCAGCGTATACCGGATGAATCGCAGGGTGTACGAAAGCACGTCGGGATTACGCGGGAAGAGTTGACCCAATCCCAGGTAAAGCGCCAGGATGCCAACCAGCCCGACCACAAACCGGACCAGCCGCTTCCAGCCCCCTTCACCAGCCTTGAAATGACCTTTGGTGGCGGTCAGAACAATATACCCCATCATCATCCCAAACCAGGTTCCGCTTAGCGTAAAAGCGCCATCAAGGTTATAGGGGGCAACTTCACCGGCGCGTTCCACCCAGTCTGGGTTCATCACCCAGCCCCGGCCCGTCCAATGTGCAGCCAGGACCAACAGGATCATTACGACTGTACTTGCAGCCGCCAGGAAGAGCTTCCCGGTCAACGACTGTTTCTGTAGCCATGCGCTGACCGGCTTCCACCAGGCGGAAAACGCCCAGACGAGCAAGCCTCCCAGAAGCCAACCCACCAGGACATCGGTCAGGAAATGGACACCCAGATAAATCCGGGACAAACCGATCAGGAAAATGATCACCACTGCAACGATGGAAAACCAGCGCTTCTTCACCTCAACAGCCAGCCATCCCCAAACAGATGCCGCAATCTGCGCATGACCTGACGGCAGACCAAAAGAGGTCTCATGAGATAAGGCCTGGACCTGGCCGCTGATCCAATATGGGCGCGGGTTATGGAACAGGAACTTAAAGAAAGTGTTGAACATATTCCCCCACAATAGGACGATCCCTACCCTTAGTCCAACCATTTGATCCATACACCAATAGATCGTTGGCAGAAGCAAGACAAAAAACTCTTCATACCCCAGGGCAGTGATCGCCAGCATCGGCCCCTTCAACCACATTCCTAGGCTTTGCAGGAATTGGTTGACAATGACCTCAATTGAATTAATGATTGCCATGCTTATTCCTCCTTAATAATTTAGTGTTCATTCAAAAATTTACAAAACACCCAATCCATCTGGTATGGGTATTCTTATAAATACGCTGCAAACAGATCCTGAACGATTTCCTGCCCCTCAGAAAGGATCTGGCCCAAATGTGCCTGCCCTTTGAAACTTTCAGCGTAAATCTTGTAAATATCCTCCGTCCCCGAAGGCCGCACGGCCACCCAGCCGTTCTCCGTCACAATCTTCAAACCGCCAATGACCGCCTGGTTGCCGGGGGCTTCGGTCAGTTTCGCTTCAATCTGTTCACCTGCCAACGCATTGGCTGAAACCATTTCCGGGCTCAGTTTCTTGAACACCTGCCGTTCTGCGAGAGTTGCCGGGGCTTCCAGGCGTTGATAAAACGATTTGCCAAACCGGGCCTCAAGGTCATCATAAAGCTGGGCGGGGTCCTTGCCGGTAACAGCCAGTATCTCAGCAGCCAACAAATCCAGGATGATTCCGTCCTTATCCGTTGTCCAGGTGGTGCCATCCATCCGCAGGAACGATGCACCGGCGGATTCTTCCCCACCAAAGCCCAATCCACCGCTGAGCAATCCGGGGACAAACCACTTAAATCCCACCGGCACTTCCGTCACTTCCCGGCCGAGAGAATGCGCCACCCGGTCCAACATTGCACTGGTCACGACGGTTTTCCCGACAGTGGCGTTTGCCTGCCAGCGTTTTCGCTGACTGAATAAATACCATACTGCGACCGATAGAAAATGATTGGGGGGCATCAATCCGCCTTCAGGGGTGACGATCCCATGGCGGTCATAATCCGGGTCGTTCCCAAAGGCGACATCGAATTGGTCTTTCAAGCCGATCAGGCTTTCCATGGCAAAGGGCGAGGAGCAATCCATCCGGATTTTCCCGTCCCAATCCACAGTCATGAACCGGAAAGTGGGGTCCACAGACCGGTTGACAACGTCCATATCCAGGTGATAAGTTTCAGCAATGGGGTCCCAGTAATTGATCCCCGCACCGCCCAATGGATCGACGCCAATCCGGAGACCGGCTTTGGTAATCGCTTCCATATCCACAACGTGAACCAGGTCCTGCACATAAGGGTTAACCAGGTCTTGTCGATGGGTTGTGTCAGCCTGCAGCCCCTTTTCCCAGACAATCCGCCGGACAGGTTTCAGGTGGTCGAACAGGATGGCATTGGCGCGGTCCTGGATCGCTTTTGTGATTTCCGTCCCAGCCGGGCCTCCGTTGGGCGGATTATATTTAAACCCGCCATCGCCTGGAGGATTGTGGGAGGGCGTGATGACCACCCCATCCGCCAGGGNNCCCGCCAGGCCGGTCTCACGGTTCAGGTTATACGTCAGGATGGCGTGGGAAATCACAGGCGTAGGGGTATATCCACCATTCGCTTGCAGAACGATCTCAACGCCATTGGCTGCGAACACCTCAACAGCCGTCCGCAGGGCGGGTTCGGAAAGCGCATGCGTGTCCATCCCCACGTATAGTGGTCCCGTTATCCCCTGTCCGGCCCGGTGCTCAACAATAGCCTGGCTGATCGCCAGGATATGATCTTCATTAAAAGAACAATCCAATGAGGAACCGCGATGCCCTGACGTGCCGAAAGAGACCTGTTGGGAGCGTTCCGCCGGATCAGGATGCTCTGAATAATACGCTGCAATCAGGGCGGGGATGTCAACAAGTAAAGCCTCCGGGGCCGGTTTTCCTGCGAGAGGACTGATCTTCATGTGGATTTCCTTTATTGTACTGATCGTTGAATAAACCAATTATACCGCGGAGAAAAGTCCGTTATAATCCAGGTCTGATGACTTGCTCGGAAATGAGGACCTGAAATGGCAAATGTTCAAATAAAATTCAAACCCACCTATGAGGATTTCCTGACTGTCGGCAAGGCGACCACCTATAACAAGGCAACCATTGTCTTGCTGGTTCTGATGGGTGCTTTCGCAGCAATCACGCTGGCAGGGATCTTCATGGGTTGGACAGCTTACAATCCGGAAAACCTGGGTTTATATCTTGTCCCGCATCTCCTTTATGTTTTCTTCCTGCTTTACACACCGTTCCATCTGCGTTATACCGCCCGGCAATCAGCAAATGAATCCCAGGAAACCACCTGGCAGGTCACTCAGCGCGGGGTCACGGTCAATTCCAGGAAGTATTCAGACCGTCACCTCTGGCGAGCGTTCAACCTCGTCCAGGAACTGCCCGGATATTACGTTCTGTATTTCAAAACCAGCCGGGTGAAATACGTTTTCACTCCCAAGACAGCATTCACGTCAACAACTCAGGAATCCAATTTTCGCGAGATCGTCCAGGAGAACCATGGCAGGATCAAATCATAATCACCGGTTTTTTGCCATCGGTCGGATTTTGCCCTCCTTGACCCATGCAGTATAATAAATCGCATTATTTCCCGAACTCAAACCGGGGAAAGCGTGAGCAAAGCCCGGCACTTATGGAGTAAGAAAATGACAGAAAACAAGATTAATAATATTGAGAAGAACGTCGTCGTGACCCTGGACTATAATCTGGAAGTCGACGGCCAGGAAGTGGACTCCGGTCCGATCCAATTCCTTTTTGGTCATGGCAATATCATCCCCGGCCTCGAAAATGAAATTGCCGGGATGGCAATTGGGGAAGAAAAAGATGTCCATGTCAGTGCGAAAGATGCCTATGGCGAATATGATCCCGAACTGGAAATTGAAGTTCCTCTGACCAGCTTCCCTGAAGATTTCGAGATCAAACTTGGCCAGCCCATGCGGATGCAGGATGGCGAAGGACATGTCTTCACGGCTGTGGCGATGGCCATTACCAGCGATACCGTCAAGTTGAACATGAACCATCCCCTGGCAGGGAAAGATCTGCTGTTTAGGACCCGTGTTGAGGATCTGCGCCCTGGCACTGAGACCGAGATTAGCCAGGGGCAGATAGCAAGCTCCTGCTCATGTTGCAGTTCAGATGGCTGTGAAGGATGCAGTTGATCTGAAAATTCAGGCCACTACAAGCCGTTGGTATCACCGGCGGCTTTTCTTTTTCTCAAGGCATGGGAGTCGTTGCGCTGATCTTAAGCCTCGTCGCCAAGAAGAAAATCCGAGAACAAGACGGGTTGCCATCCCAAAACAAGATGGCTACAGCCGGCCTCATCCTGGGCATCGTCGGAAGCATCGTCGGGATAATCGGTTTAGCAGTTTCCATTATCGGACTCCTGCTCACGGCCGGACCGGCTTTGGGGAACATCTTCGAGAATATTGTAAATAACTTAAATAACTGAGGTTCTCGACTAAAATCCACTTTTTCTTTGTGCCGGGCGATACCAGGTTGTGGAAAATTGGTTGATTGACGGTGATATCAGTCTATGTTAGAATAGCGTGCACGCCCCCATCGTCTAGTGGCCCAGGACGCGGCCCTCTCAAGGCCAAAACCGGGATTCGAATTCCCG
>DPKV01000139.1 GCA_003542325.1 Anaerolineaceae bacterium | reverse complement strand
CCTGGGAGAGTAGGTCATTGCCAAGGGACTTTTTTCTTTAAGGCGGTTATGTCTTGCCTTGAGTTGGCTCACCAACCCATTTCAATTCGCAATTATCCCTGCAAAAATACTGAAATTCGAGTATAATTTATCCCCGGTGCGCCACCTGGTTTTTGGCGCGTCCATCTGCCTTGGGAACCTGGCAAGGTCGGGATGGTTTTCACCTCCCCTTGTAAGTTCCAAATATCTCCTTTTTGAAGGGAGGTGAGGGTTTTGGCTCGTGTGGTCTTACGACCCAATGAATCACAAGAACAATTACTCCGGCGTTTCCGGAAGCAGGTTGTTAAAAGCGGTGTGCTCAGCACGATCCGCCGAAAGCGCTGGTTTATCTCAAAGAGTGAACTCCGGCGTATTGAAAAGAAGAAAGCCATCCGGCGTTCTCAACGACACGATTAGACGTGTCATTTGATGTTGATTTAGTTCAGGAGGTGCTATGACAAAAGATGACGATAAATTAACGGTAGAAGGTACTGTGGTTGAGGCCCTGCCGGGGACCCAGTTTCGGGTAGAGTTGGAGAATGGGTCAGAAATTCTGGCTTATCTTTCAGGCAAGATGCGGCGGCATTACATCCGCATTCTGTTGGGTGATCGCGTCAGGATGGAAATATCCCCCTATGACCTGACCCGGGGTCGGATCGTTTATCGTTATCGTCGTCATTCCGCATCACCAAATGAAAGTCAGGAATAGAAAACGACCCCCCGTCTTCTGGATGGGGGGTTCTTTTTTTAACGCAATCAATGGAAGATTACGCGGTAGAATGACGTAATGACGGTTGCAATGATTAACGAGCATTCCAATCAAATCCGTAAAATGGACGTCGGGCGAGATCTCGATCAAATTGCTGATTTGATCGAGATGAGTTTCCCCATTCAACAGGATCCTGACGGACTGCTCTATATTCAAAATCTGCGGAAAACTGCCCGGCAAATGCATCTATTGGATTGGCTTTCCCCGTGGACGGATATGGCTGAGATTAACGCCTCGGGATTTGTGTGGGAAGAGGATGGGCGGATCATTGGAAATTTGAGCCTGATCCCATTCCAAAACGAGGGACGAAAGACCTACCTGGTCGCAAACGTTGCCGTTCATCCCACTTACAGACACCGGGGGATTGCCAGGGCGTTGACCAGGCGTGCCTTGGGCTACCTTAGGCGGAGCAGCACCGGCGAGGTGTGGCTGCAGGTGCGGGAGGACAATCGGGATGCCCAAACGCTGTATCGTTCCGTTGGTTTTATCGATCGGGCTGTTCGGACGACCTGGCGAATTCGACCCATGGACACGAAAGCCCTGAATGCCAATAGTTCGGCGATAAATTGCCTGCGCAACCGCAAGGCTGCTGATTGGTCACGGCAAAAACACACTCTTGATTCGGCATACCCCCCTGTTTTGCGTTGGAATTATCCCCTGGATTTTGCACGTCTTTCGCCTGGCTTTGTCCAGGTTGCATCCAATATTATTGATGGGATAAGGCTGCGCCATTGGACTTATGATCTGGGCAGGAGGGGGCAGGGACAGATTACGTGGCAAAAGACGGATACATTCGCCAACAACCTTTGGCTTGCTTTTAATGAAGAGGAAGAAACCGACCTGCTGCCCGGGGCCTTGCTGGGTGTATTCCGGCATTTATCACAGGAGCATCCATTGTCCATTGACTACCCCAGGGGCCGGAGCCAGGACACATTTGAAGCACTGGGTTTCAAGGATTTCCGGACCCTGATCTGGATGTCTTGCAGCTTATAAATAAAAAGACAGCTTGTAAAGTGAGCTGTCTTTTACTCTCTGAGGGGTGATTGAGGTTTAGAGGTCTTCGTCCAGGATCAGATCAACCAGATCGAGAAATTCTTTCCATTCCTCTTTAAAGAAATGCAAGGTTACATTGTTCAGTTCGAGATGGTAGGTTGTTTCTCCATCCGGTTCCTCAGCCTTCCAGGCCAGGTAGGCTTCTGTTTCCGCGATGGTTGTTGTTTTTGGTTCGTATGATTCTTCCATTTTAAGTATCCCTTTCTATCAGGAGTGTAATTTTAACCGCTGCCAATAATATCACAAATTATACCGCTTTCAAAGCCTGCTGTTTATCAATTTAAAGATATTCTTTCCGGGCATTATTTCGACCCTTTTTCTTTTTTAGAAGGCCGGTTTTTTTTCGTTTTAACCTTTATCCATTTAGACCGGAACCATTGACCTGCCTTTTTGGCGGCAGAAACCATCCATAAGGATAGTTTGGCCCATTGTTTTTCAAGCCAAACGACCCACCTGGTTTTTTCTTCCGGTTGAGCGTGATCTAATTCCTCCCAGGGGTCCTGGTCGGTCAATTTAGTAAAAATATAGCCAAAAAACAATTTTAAAGTCGCCAAAACCGGGGCTGCCAAAAGGATTCCGATTACACCCAGAAAATCCACTGCGATCAACGCACCTACCAATACCAGGGCCGGGTGGACTTTCAAATTCTCGGACATCACCTTTGGGACCAGAAGGTTGTCGAGCATGATGTCGATCAGGATGGCGCCTCCCAGAACGATCAGCGCATAGATGCCCGAAGGGAGATTGAAGATGGTCGTCCCCTGAAGCAGGGCAACCAGGCCGTAGGCGATCCAGGTGATCCATGCGCCGATATAGGGGATAAAACGTCCCAGAACAGCGATCAGCGCAAGGCCAAAGAAAAACTGGATCCCCATTGAACCCAGGTAGATGGTATAGATGATCCCGGTGATCAGAACGACGACTAACTGACCGCGGATGAACGCGTTCCAAATATTATTAAGCTCCTGTCCAATCCGTTGAAAGTCGGCTGTATAACCGGGGATTTTGACATTTTCCAGTCGATTGGTCACACCTTTTGATTCGGCCAGCATGAAGTATGAGACCAATAGAATGATCCCTATCACCAGTAGAACATTGGCGGCCCCGGTTGCGATGGAGCCGGTAAACGATCCGATCTGTCCGATGATCGGTTGAACAGCACTGACCGCCTGATCGACGACGCTGTTCCAATTAATTGCGGATAAGGAAAACTCATAGGTCCAGATAGGATAGGTTTTTTGCGTAAGATCGTTCACCAATTGAGGGATCTGATCAATATTTCTTTCGATAAACGCGATCAGGTTTTCCACCTGGCCAAACAGGGCAAGGCCACCCCAGACCAGCAAGCCTAAAAAAGCAGCAACCACAATAATATAGAAGACCGTGACGGCAACGCGCCAGGGGAGTTTGATCCGTTTTTGCAGGAAACTGACCACCGGATAGAAAATGTAGGTCAGCAGGAAGGCCACAATCAACGGTCCTACAAATCTTTTAAATTGCACAAGCAGCCAGACCGCCACTCCAACCAGGGCTAACCCAACAATTAACTTGGCAGGCCAGTTCCAGAGTGGTGAATCGGGATGTGCACTTTCGGGTTCGGTTTGGACTTCTTTTGGATTCATGTTCTCATTCATATTGAATAGTTGACCCTGTTTGTTTGGTGAAGGGATTCCTCATTTATTATACAATACAGATCCGGTTTGCCAAACCGGTATGCGCTTTTTTTCCTGAAACGACGCAGGAATTTTAACCTTCATTATGTCCATTAACCCCGAAAATAACAAGAAGGTCCGGATCCACCCCCAGGATCGTCATGGGTACGAAAAGGAGTAAGCCGGAGGCGATCTGAGGCGGGCAGATCAATCATGGTCTGATCGATATCCTGCCTGGTGAACAAGAATGGCTGCCGGTCGATACTTGTCTTTGGGGCATGTTATAAAAGCAACCATCAATGCATAGCGTGATAAAATTGGGTCGGACATTAATTTAAAGATTAACAGGAGAAAGATAATGAATAAAAAGCAATCGGTTTTCAATTGGCAGTTATTTTTAGGCCTGGTACTGGTCCTGACGGGAGGCGTCTTTATGGCGGATCTGTTCCTGCCATTCAATTTGATGCGCTTTTTCTGGCCGCTACTCATTATCTTACTCGGCCTCACCTTCATTGTGGGGATGCTCTTTGCGGGTCGGAGCGGTTCAGGCCTGGCGATTCCCGGTACAGTTATCACAACATTGGGCGCTTTGCTCTTCGTACAAAACACCTTCCATCTCTGGATCACCTGGACATACTCGTGGGCGTTATTGATCTCTGCTGTTGGCCTCGGCTTATTAATCATGAACATCTACCATAAACATGTCAATTTACGCCGGGCAGGGGGATTGGTCATTGGGATCGGTCTGACCCTGTTTGTGGTTTTTGGGATGTTCTTTGAGGTCATCCTCAATTTGTCCGGTACGGGCCTCTATAGCGGCATATTCCTCGGTGTGGGATTGGTTTTGCTGGGGTTGTTCGTCGTCTTCAGCCGGGCGCTCTTTTCACGAGCCGGGAAAGCTCAGGCGGGACCCATGCCTGCCACCGATGGCGTGACGGTGGAGGCTGAGGTGGTGGAACCGGTAGAAGGATTGAATGAAGATCTGGGTGAAGATTTGGAACCCGGCGAGGTTCTAATTGAAGGAGAAGAATTCAGCCGTCTCACGTTCAAGAGTGTTGGTGAGGTATTCCTGACCCAGGGCGATTCCTGTTCCCTGGAAATCAAAGGCAACCCCGATCTCATTGGAAAGATAAAAACAAATCTCCAGGATGGCGAGTTAAGCATTGTCTATGATGTGAAGATCACGGACTGGAGCGATTTGCTAATTCTTGGCAGTCCGAAGCTTCAATATGATGTCACCATGAAAACAGTTGATGCGGTGAAAATAGGCGGTGCAGGGAACCTGGAAGCCGGCCATCTGGAAGCAGGTAAACTCTCGCTGGTGCACAGTGGTTTGGGTAAGCTGCAAATCAGTGACTTGCATTGTCAGGACTTAACCGTTGAGTTGGGTGGGTTGGGCGAGATACTGTTGAAAGGTGCAGTTCAATCGCAGACCGTGGACCTAAGCGGCGCTGGCAGGTATGATGCTGAAGGGCTGGAAAGCCGGACTGCCAGGGTATCTCTTTCGGGCGCAGGATCAGCCAATGTTTGGGTTGAAGAGACATTGGAAGCCGATGTCTCCGGTGCGGGCAGCATTCGTTATAAAGGGAATGCCAATGTCACCCAGAGCAGCAGTGGTGTGGGCGACGTAAAACCCATCCAGGAGCGCTGACCCGATCATGATTTACACCCTGACCCCCAATCCCAGCATTGATCGTTCGTTGACGCTGCCTGAGATCCGCTTTAATACCGTTCTACGAAGCCAGCAGGTCCGATTGGACTGGGGTGGAAAAGGTTTTAATGTTTCCCGTGCGCTGACGCAATTTGGCGTTGAATCCACTGCCATGGCCTGGGTGGGGGGCGGCACCGGAAAAATGCTGGCCGATGGTTTGCAGAGGCTGGGTATTGCGACCGACTTTGTCTGGGTCGAGGAAGAGACCCGGACGAACACCATGATCATTGAGGAGCAGGGGGATTGGCATATCAAGGTTAATGAACCCGGCCCGCTGATCTCCCAGCAGGATGTCGAGCAATTGATATCCAAGGCGGAAAGTTACGTTAAGAAAGGTGACTTGTGGGTCCTTTCCGGCAGCTTGCCGCCGGATGTTCCCGTTGATTTTTATGCGCAATTAACCACCCTGCTAAAGTCACGCGGAGCGAAGGTCTATCTGGACTCCAACGGCGATCCCCTACGGTTGGGATGTCAGGCCGGGCCATATCTGGTCAAGCCGAACGCGTTTGAGGCTTCTCATATCGTCGGTTTCACGATTGATGACCAGGAGGATGCGAAACGGGCCGCCTTGCCATTTCTGCGGATGGGTGTGGAGTTCTTCGGTCTGACGATGGGCTCTGCGGGTTTGCTCCTCGCGACACAGCGGGAGATGGTGTTCGCATCTCCCCCCAGGATGGGCGTGCATAATGCGGCCGGATCGGGGGATACGGTGATGGCAGCCATTATTTATGCCCAGATGCAGGGGATGTCATTGGTGGAAGTGGCTCGTTGGGCTGTTGCGACAGGCGCGGCCTCGGTGGAAACCCAGGGTGTCAACGAATTCAGGGTTGACCGGGTCCAGGAACTCCTCGTCGATGTTGAATCAAAGGTCATCAATGTGATGTAAGTCGAAAATGGAGCAATCAAAAAGGCTGGTCCGAAATTAATCGACCAGCCTTTTAGTTTACTTATTCTCCCAAACTGTCAGGAAAGACCGATGATCCGGCCTGTTGAGAGCTCAATGTCGATATCGTAATACGCCGGGCGGGTTGGCAAACCGGGCATCAACCGGATGGAACCGGTAATCGGATATAGGAAGCCTGCACCTACAGAGGCGCGGACTGACCGGATGGGGATGCGGAAGCCCGAAGGACGGCCTTTCAACTCCGGATCGTGGCTCAGGCTCAGGTGGGTTTTCGCCATGCAGATCGGCAGGTTGTCATAGCCAAGCCGGGCCTAATCCTCAATTTGGGCTTCGGCTTCGGGTGTGTAATCCACGCCATCTGCGCCATAGATTTCCCTGGCGATGGTTTCGATCTTGTCCTTGATCGGGATGTCCAGAGGATAAAGGAAGTTGAACTGCGACGGCATTTCCGCCGCTTTGATGACCGCTTTGGCCAGTTCCACGGATCCCGCGCCGCCCTCTTCCCAGTGGTTGGTCACCACGGCGTCCACCACTTTTCCGCTTGCCAGGCAGGTTTGGCGGATCAGGTCCAGCTCGGCTTCCGTGTCCGTATAGAAGCGGTTGATGGCGACCACCACCGGCACGCCGAATTTGTTCGCATTGTCGATATGCGCCAGAAGGTTATTCATACCCTCGCTGAGCAGGTCCAAATGCTCCTGTTCATATTCCGGTGCAAGGGGTGACCCTGCCTTGACGGTCGGCCCACCGCCGTGCATTTTCAGCGCCCGGACTGTGGCAACCAGCACGACCGCATCCGGGATGTTATCCGAATTGCGGACTTTGATATCAAAGAACTTCTCCATCCCCATATCCGAGCCGAAACCGGATTCGGTGATGACGTAATCGGCTAATTTCAAACCGATCTTATCCGCCATGATGGAGCTGTTGCCATGGGCGATATTGGCAAACGGCCCCGCGTGCACGAAAACAGGTGTGCCTTCCAGGGTCTGCATCAGGGTGGGTTTGATCGTGTCCTTCATCAGCACGGTGGCTGCACCGGCGACGCCGACATCTTCCACCGTGACGGGATTGCCGTTCATATCCAGCGCAAGTACCATCCGGCCGATCCGTTCCCGCATGTCCTCAAGGCTGGCAGCCAGAGCCAGGACTGCCATGAGTTCACTGGCGACGGAGATATAGAACCCCGTTTTCAGGTCGAAACCTTTTTCAGTGGGGCTTTCTCCAACGGTGATCTCACGCAGAATGCGGTCGTTTGTGTCTGTGGCCCGGCGCCAGGTCAGGGTTTCACGGTCAATGTTCAGCCGTACAAATTGTCGCATTTCCTCTTCAGTCAGTTCATTCGGGTCGGTTGTATCGATCCCCAGACGCTTCAGACGGCCCAGCATGCCGATCCCAAATTTGCGCTGGCCGTTTTCGTCGGCTGGGCAAAGGTGGTCGAACAGTTTTTCATCGCTTTGATAGGTTTCATGGAACATCCGGGTTTCCACCGCGGCCGCGATCAGGTTGTTCGCGGCTGTGATGGCATGGATATCACCGGTCAGGTGGAGGTTAAAATCTTCCATGGGGATGACCTGGCTGTATCCGCCGCCGGCTGCGCCGCCCTTGATGCCAAAGGTTGGGCCCTGGCTGGGTTGGCGGATCGCCGTGATCACCCGCTTGCCGAGGTGCGCGCCGAGAGCCTGGCTGAGACCGACCGTTGTGGTGGTCTTGCCTTCGCCCAGCGGGGTGGGGGTGATGGCGGTCACATCAATATATTTGCCATCGGGGACATTGGCCAGACGATCCAGCACTGCGGGATGGACTTTGGCGATATATTTACCATAAGGGTCGTATTCATCGGGCAGGAGCCCCAGTTCTTCCGCAACCTGTGTGATCGGCTTGAGTTTCGCTTCCTGGGCGATGATAATGTCCGCAGGAACCGGGGACTTCGGTTCGATTTTTGTGGGTGAGATAACAAAATTCAGCTTGTTGGTGGCATGGATGACCATTTGACGTGCGTCCTTTCAAGAAAAGTAACCGGTAACAGTGGGGGAAGCTTAGGAAATTTACCACTTCTCCCACAGTATAATTATGGTTACAAAGGTCTAAAAAATCAAGTATTTAATCAAGTATTTAATCAATTGGATGGGTTTTGGAGATTTGGGTTACATATCAGGGGGATTAAAAAGGTTTTATAATTGCCTGGCAATCCCTGCCGGAACGGTTCGCCAGGGAAATCTTCGTTCAAAATAACCTGCGCTTGATGGTGGAATAGGATGAATGAAATCGTGATCAGTAATGCTCAAATGGAAGACCTGCCCTCCTGGATGGCGCTTGTCAGGAAAGTGCGTCTGGACTTTCCGGGGCTGGAAACTGAACAGGGCCTTGCCGAATATCAGGCGGTTGTCGTCAGGAATATAACGCGCCGGACCGCCTTGTGCGCGAAGACAGGGGACAGGGTTGTCGGCGTGCTTTTGTATTCGAAAAACAGGAATGTGCTCAGTTTCCTGGCGGTTGACCCCGCATACAGGCAGCAGGGACTCGCGTCAGGTCTGATCCGGTGGATGCTGCATAACCTCAATCCGGGCAGGGCTGTCTGCGTGACAACCTTCCGTGAAGAGGATCCCAGGGGGGCTGCACCCCGCGCTTTGTATCAAAAATTGGGATTCTTAGCAGGAGAGTTGGTTGAGGAATTCGGCTACCCCTGCCAGAAGTTCATCCTGCAAAGAAAGGCATAATTCCTCACCTTTTTGAACCATTCAGGAAAACAACCAGCCCTCCTTTTTTACAGAAGGGCTGGTCAACCAGGAGAGAGGAATTGAATTTCCGAATTAATACAGTCCCTTATAACGCACCAGCCATAGCCCGGTACCCTCGGCTTCCTTGATCGGGGTGAAGGGGTTATCGCTGATCTCGGATTCGACATGGAAACTGGAGGTGGATACAATTTCGACCCAGGTCCGGCCGTTCTTCAAAGCGACCGGGTCCCCGTTGGCATCCACGAAACGCATCGGGCGCAATAGCCCCGTTTCCTGTTCATATTCGCCATATTGGGTATTCCAGAAGATGTCGAAGATTTGACCATCCCGGAACAGGACGGCTTTCATATTGGGCATATTGGTCAGGTAGACATCGATCAGGGTGGGGGCATAATACTCGTGGAACGCGTAGATCACGATGACATTCTCCCGCAGGATGGGTTCACCGGTCAGCCGGTCAGTGGCCATCACGAATTCGCCGCTGCCGTCTGTTTTGATGTCATAGCGGACATAACCGCCCAGCGCCTCATCATAAAGCCACTGGATCTGGTTCAAATTGCTGTAGAAGACCCAGACCGTCTCGGCTGTTTTGCCCCCTTCAGGGATGTCCGGGGAGAATTTCATCCCCTCCAGGTTGAAGTTGGAGCCGGGGTATCCTTCGGAATGGCCCAGGGCAATGTTATAGAGCTGGTCAATGCCGATCATGGCGCTGTTGATGTCGCTGGAGTCCGACCCATAAATGGTGGTTGCGTCACTGAGCGTTTGGGCAATCCCGCTATAGGCTGATGCCATCACCAGGAAGCCGGAATAGATCGAGCGGATGTCCTCGTAGGGCAGCCGGCCCGAGCGGATCGGACCCACGCTGGCAGAATCTGAATCGAGGCCGGAACCGGCTGCGTCACCCGTGGAATCGCCGCCGCCGGAGGAATCACCGGAGGAAGAATCGCCGCTGCCGCCGGAAGTTCCGCCTGCAGGATCGCCTTCGGTCTGGCCGCTGACGGTTGATGGGAACGCGCCGTAGAACATCGCCAGGAAGCGGGTCATCCCTTCGCCGATGGTCATCTCAAAGACGAACGGGCTGGTGTTTAGTCCGGCCTGCGGACGGGCGGACGCGGGGAAATTGGAGATGGAAATGAGGGCCGGCGGGAGCTTGAGCAGGTCCGGATCGCTGACCGGCCACCCGGTGAGAGGGCTGATGCCCTCCGGGAAGTCCGTTGGTCCATAGGTTTGCAGGGAGGGGTCCTGGGTTACGTCCGGTGTGGGACTGGATTCAACAGTCGCTTCAACGGTGGGTTCGTCCGTCGCAGTGGGCGTTTCCCTGGCCGCTTCCGTTTCCTCAGGTGTGAGGGTGTCTGTTTCTTCTTCTGTCGCGGCCGGTTCTGTCTCTGATGCTTCGGTCTCTTTCGCACCGTCCCCCGCGCTGATGGGGAGGGGCAGTTCACAGGCCGAAAGGAGCAGGGTCAGGATGAGAATGAGGGTCAACAACAAGGGAATTTGTTTCTTCATATCAACTCTTTCAACTCGTAAGATTTTGTACAAATAAGCTGGGTTATGCTCATTAATCATTATAATTATACCGTGGGGCATGCTCAGGTTAGACTAAAATCCTTCATTATGCTATCATCTAATAGCAGAGGATATGATTAAGTGAAAAAGGATAACGAGAAACAGCCAATCAGGGCATTTCAAAAGCCTTATTTACGCTTCACGTCCGGTTTGCGGACGGGCGAGAAGGTTCAGATCGGTTCGGATTCCTGGATTATCGGGCGGGATGAATCCGCGGACCTTCAGCTTGATTCACGGGTGGTCTCACGGCTTCACGCGGCAATCATCAAACAGGGCGGCTACTGGTTTGTGCGGGACCTGGGCAGCAAGAACGGCGTGATCCGGAACCGGGTGCGCATTCAGCCGGGGGAATTGGTTCCGCTTTATGATGGTGATGAAGTCCAGATTGGGAATGCCAGCGTTTTTGAATTCCACGACCCGGAATCCACCGTACATGAGGCGAACCTCCGGTTACGGAAACCGGGGCTTTGGCTGGACGACCTCAACCGGGATGTGCATTTACGGGATCAGCGGCTCGATCCGCCATTGAGCCCCCAGCAGTATGCCTTGCTGGCGCTTTTGGTAAGCCGGCAGGGAGTGGTCGTGACCAATGCGATGATCGCCGACGTCCTCTGGCCGGAGGCGGCGGGCGGGGTGGAGGATGCCGCGATCGATAACGCCATCAGCCGCCTGCGGGCACGCCTGGCGGAGGTGGATAT
>DPKV01000161.1 GCA_003542325.1 Anaerolineaceae bacterium | reverse complement strand
ACCATGGAGGCGATGGTCGACCCGCCGCCGGCCTTGACCTCGCCCGGCAGCGTTACGAGGGCGTCACCTTCCGGGACGTGGGTGTCGATGTGGAGGTCGGCAACTTCCATCAGGCGTTTTCCGAGGGGATTATTCGGCTTATTGGCCTTTGAGTGGGCGGTCGAGCCGATGCTGATGGTGGTGAGCCCCTGTTTGGATGCAAGTTTACAGAGTTCGACCGGGAGAGCATTGATGCCGGAGTTGGAGAAGACGATCAGGGTGTCTTGCGGAGTGAGGTGGTAATTGGACAGGATCACTTGAGCGAAACCGGAGGTCTGTTCGAGGAAGGACATTTGGCGCTGCCCGCCCTTGCCGGTCACGAAGCCGTTGAAGCCCAGTTCCGGTTCGGTGATCTGGACGAAGCCGACGATGGAACCGATGCGGGGGAAGGCTTCCTGCGGGGGCAGGGCGCTGTGCCCTGCGCCGAACATCAGGACGGCCCGGCCGGCTTCGATGCTGTTGGCGCAGACGATTGCCGCGGTGAGAATGTTTGAGGTTTCGCGGGTCTGGATGGCTGAGATGACGGTTTGCAGTTGGTCGATGAAGTCCATAAGGGTAATTTCTTATTTTGTGGATAATAAGATTTTACCACAAGGTGTGGAAGTAAGCGTAGAAGGAATAAGGGTGATCTGTTTTTATAAACTGGGAGGAACCTGTAGAAAAAATAAGTCGATATTTATTACTTTGTGCGTTATCCAAAGATGAAAAAATTCATTTTGCAGCCTATTTTTCTTCTGAGGGCAAGGTGTATTGGATATTTACCGATTTTCCGGATGGTTAGGTAAGTAAATCACGTGAACTCCGTTTAATTTCTTTATCGTATTGTATAAGAAGTAAAGATTTGTAAACGGTTGGGTTGTGGTCATTTAATTTCGAGTATAATGGATGCCTGCAAGTTGGAGAGGTGCCAGAGTGGACGATTGGGACGGTCTCGAAAACCGTTGTAGCTCCTGTAGCTACCGTGGGTTCGAATCCCACCCTCTCCGCTGCTTTATTTAAATCAGCTTTTTTCGATAAATTCCATCGTCAGGGACCTGACCTGGTCCTGATAACCCGGTTCGTCATTCCCCACCGTGTAAAACCAGCTTGCAATCAACGTGAAATAGTAATTGAATGATTCTCTGGAATAACCGCTTCCTGACTGGTAGCCTTCCAGAAACAATTCCACTTCTCCCCGGGTGTTCAGGAATTTCTGGCCGGGCCTGAGGAAGCACGCCCAGGCAATATCGAATTCCCGGTTACCGATCCCCGAAAGTTCATAATCCAGGACCGCGCTGATCTTGCCATCCTGCCAGAGGAGATTGGCATAATGAAAGTCGCCATGCACGAAGCAGGTGTTGATTTGTGCAGGTTGATGCGATTCCAAATAATGGTGGACATTCAGGAGGTCATGTGTCTCAAAGAACGCTTTAGGCTTTGGATGGAAGACCCGGCGATCTCTCACGTTATCACAGGTCATCACCAGGCGATGAAAAGCCGCCAGCGTTTTTCCAAAATCAGACAGATATCCATAAGATTCATGCCGCTTATTTTCCCCGACGATGACGGATAACCTTTCCCCCGGCAATTCCTTGGTGAGGATAAATTTTGGCGGCTTCAGGCTGGAATCCAGGATTTCAGGAACAAACGGGAACGGGATTTGCCGGAGGATTTGAATTTCATTCTCCAGATTGGCATCGACATGCCTTTCCACTTTTAGGAATGCGGTCACGGGTTTGTCTTCAAGAATACCCCTGACATAAAAGACATCGTTGGCTGCATGCGGATAGCCCAGCACTTCGGATAAAGTGAACCGGTTGAACTTAATCGAGAATGGGTCGATCGTTTCCCGCCACTTTGGGGGTTGTTTCATAGTGCCTCCGGATGTTCCATCTTGCGCTGGTAAACCTAAGCGATAGTACGTTAAATTGGCGTTGATTACAATGAGGGAATTCGTGATTTATTGATAATGGATTTGCATTTCCATGGCCGGGTATTCATTTCCCATGAAAAACCCTGGAATCTCTCCTTTTTTCCATGTCCATTTCAATAAAAGCCTTGTATGATTAACGCATCAAAGCCAACAGACCACAGCAGAGGAATCCAGGATGAGATATACCGCTTTTGTCGAAGACCTCAAATACCGACTCAAGGAATATAACGAGAGTTTTAAGTCCGAGGAGGAAAGCCGGTACCCCAAACGTCAGCGGGAGATCTGGGCGCCGGAAGGACGCTGTCAGGCGATTACACAAAGCAGCTTTGGGTACGATCACGAAAAATGCATCCGTTTGCTGGCGGAATGTGGATTCGATGGTGCGCCGGTTTCCTCTCAAAAAGCCAATACCACCCGACGCTGGTTTGAAGACAGCAATGGGCACATTTTTCCGCCGCAGGAAGATATACTTCGCATTGGGATATTCTTTAGCCTGGATTTCTATACTTTATTGCATTGGGTCCTGAAAGCGGATTTTGAGGAATTCTTGGTCAAAGGAGACGAAAGGTTCTCTCCCGGTACTGGTGAATCGCTGCTCAATATCATTTCCAGTTACAACGATGAAACCTGGCAGAACTATTTGCAGGAATCCCTTGGGGCTTACCAGCGCCAGTTGAATAAGGACGACCTTTACTACTTGTTTGAAAATCGCTGGCATCTGGCGAAATCAGCAGGTTATAACCAGGAAAACTTCTCAACGCTGATCAAAAACCTGTTTATGGAAAACCTGCTTTGTTATGAAAACCACAGCAAAAAGGTCGCCAATTTTAGCGAATATCAAAAGGAACTGATCGAACAGAGTCAAACTGGAACGCCTGAAGATCAGGATACCCTCTGGCGCAGTCGCTTCACCTGGCAGACGTCGTTGGATGCCCTGGATTCGATCTACATTGAAATTGAGGATACCCGGCTCAGGAATGCGGAGGTTGATCGAGCTTACCTCCGCCGGTTTGGCCCACTCATTATTGAACAGACTGAGTTAAAAACTGAGACCATTCTGTTGGAGATTCGCCTTTCTCATCTCCGTCTCAATCCGGGCATCACCGAAGAAGTTCTGGATGAAAAAGTCCGTGAGACTCAGGAAAAATTGGAACAGGATCTGGCTGACCTGCGGCTGAAAGAAGCTCGCTCCAGGGAGGATTATCTCAATCAGATTTGGGAGGCTTTTGGAGTGCCGATGGAGCAGGATGCGCTGGACAAAGAAAGGGCACAATGCAAGCAGGAGATCCGGGCGATCTGGAATATGATCTACCCCGATCACCTGATGCACAATCCCGAATACGCCAGGCTTAACGAGGACCAGAAAAAGGAGCTGGAAGAGATCCTGTTGGAATCTCTCAGGATTGATAACAGTGAATTAGGATACCCGCCGAATTACGCCTACCATGATATGCGTTCGCTGGAAGGGCTTCGACAGGTCCGCAGACGTGTTGAGACGATCCTGAAAATGAACAACATCCGGGTGGATCTGCAATACCAGATCCAGGGAGAGACTGTCCAGGAGCAAATCGCCTGGCTGCAGGCGGAGATCAGGCTGTTGGAAAACCGGATCAACGCGGCAAAGGGGCAGCTTGCCGCCATGTTGACGGATGATGAGACGAAAACAAAACGAGCGTTACTTGGAAATGAGGAAAAACAGGCCTCATTCATTGAAAAGATGACTAAAAAGATTGAGGAACTGAAAGCTGAACGTGACAAACTCTTGGATGAAATTGCTTCCATAAGGAAAAGTTGACGGCCATGTTGACCCTGAACGCTCTCTTCAAAGAAGTCAATCACCATTTTCCCGATCGAAGGATCACATTGCGCTCTGCGCTGCTAACCTGGGCGGAACATCCTGACTGGCGGGATGAACTGAGGGCATTGCTTGAACCTTGCGGGTTGAATTTGGGAACGCTGAACAAGATCCTCTCCTGGGAGAAAAATGAGGGCTTGAACCAGGAGGTACCCATTTTTTCCCGGGCTGTGAAGAACGGCCTGGCGGGACGACCCGTTGCAGCGTCGCTGCTTTGGGTCTTGTCTGAAATGCCGTACAACCCGCTGACCCTGGACCTTGTGCATGATGGCCTTGATCTGCAGCGTTTGAGGGAAATCCTGTCGGCGATCCAACCTGTCCCGGCTATCCTTGCCACAGTCATCGATGAGACGGATCGGAATATGTCCACCCTTGCGCAATATGGGCGAAATTTAACGAAACTGGCCAAATCCGGCGCATTTGACGCGCTTTATCCCCGGCAAAACGAACTGGAACAATTGATTCTGATCCTGATGAAAACCCAAAAAGGGAATGCCGTGATCACCGGTCAGGCCGGTGCGGGAAAGACAGCGCTGGTGGAGCTCTTTGCCCGGGCCATCTCAACCGGCAATGTGCCGGAAACTTTTGTTAACGCGACCATCTATGAGGTTTCGCTTTCTAAAATGCTGGCCGGAACAATGTACCGCGGCCAGTTTGAAGAACGGCTGGACGCTCTGCTGGTAGAATTGAAGGCCAATCCCCATGTGATCCTGTTTGTGGATGAGATGCACCTTCTTTGGGGCGCAGGACGAACCAGTGAGTCCGCGATGGACGCTTCCAATATCCTCAAACCTTTCCTGGCCCGGGGGGAAATTCGGATGATTGGTGCCACGACGACCGAGGATTACCATCGCTATATCGCCCAGGACAGCGCGCTGGGACGCCGCTTTGAGGTGCTGCCACTGGAAGCGCCTTCCGGTGAGTTGTTACATAATCTGGTGGCGTTCATGGCGGAGAGCATTCACAGCCAGACCGGGATTGACATTTCGGAAGATGTGCCTGCAGCGGCGATCAGCCTGACGGAACGTTACCTGCCGCAGCGCAGCCAGCCCGATAAGGCCATCAATCTGCTCGACCTGGCGGCGGCGAAAGCCCGTATGACAGGCGCTGCAATGGTGACGCGCGCCATGTTGATGAAGATCCTGGCGGAACAAACAGGGCAGCCGATCTCTGAACTGGATACCGTCGGGCAGGAAGCCCTGGCGGGGTTGGAAAGCCGAATTAACCGGCAATTGATTGGCCAATCAGAAGCCGTCAAGCAGGTCATGCGGGTGATCATTTACCGGCAGCAGTTCACGAATCACGGCGAGGAACGGAACCTGGGTACCTTTCTCTTCGCCGGTCCGACCGGCGTTGGCAAGACTGAACTGGGACGGATCCTGGCCCGTGAATTCTATGGAAGCGAAGACCGGTTGTTACATATCGACCTGGCGGAATACACCCAGAGCGCCACCGCTTCAAGGTTGATTGGGTCTGCACCCGGGCTGGTGGGGCATGAGAACCCGGGACTCCTGGCGGCGTTCCTGCACGAGACCGGGAGCGGCGTGATCCTGTTTGATGAGGTTGAAAAAGCCGATCCCGATATTCGCGATTTCCTGCTGGGCATTCTGGATAACGGCCGTGCCCGGACAGGGAAAGGAGAACTGCTCTCCACCCGGGGTTGTATTATTATTGTCACCACAAACGTGCTGACCCAGGAAGATCTGGTCACAAAGGGGTTTGGTTTCGCCGGCAACCAGGAGGAAAAGAAAGCAACGGACCTGTTGAGAAAACATTTCCCGCCCGAGTTCCTGGGACGTTTTGATGAACTGATCCTGTTCCGCAGCCTGTCACAGGCTGACCTGCGGGCGATTATTGACCTGCGTCTGGATGAAACCCTGGCCCGGTTGAAGGAACAAGACATTCAGGTGGAATTTACCCGGGAGGCCCTGGTCGACTACCTCCTGGAAAAGCTGGAGGGCGGCGGCGCAAGGGGTGTACAGCGGGCGATTGAACGATATTTCTCACAGCCTCTTGCAGAACAGATGCTTACCGGACTTGAATACCATTGGGAACCAGCACCATGAAAAAGGCGAAAGCTATGTCAGAAAGCAAGAAAGAACTGGTCCAACAGCCTGCCCGTCAACACGCCCTGGCATCCGTGCAGCAATTCGAATCGGAAACCCGCCTCGCATGTGCGCCGGAGCGTTCCGACCGGCCAATTATCACGAATATGCACAGCCTGACCATGCAGCGGTATTGCTTCTCTCCGGATGGAAAGCAAATCGCGATTGCCAGCCGTAAAATCGTCTACCTTTGGGACCTGTCAACCGAAAAAATTATTCAGACGTATGATGTCAAGGAATGGATTGAAGCGCTGGCTTTCTCTCCGGATGGGAAGGTGTTGATCACCGGCGGATCGGATAATGTGATCCGATTCAGAAACGTTGTCAGCGGTCAATGCCTTAAAGAAATCCAACGACATGAACGCCGGATCCTGCGGTTAAAAATCAGTCCGGATGGACGTTGGCTTGCCACGGGTGACTGTTATGCCGTCGGGATCTGGGACCTGCAAAGCGGTGACTGTCATCACTGGATAGACCAGAGCGGGAAGGATAGTATCGAGGATTTCACTTTTTCAGCGGACAGCCGGAGGCTCTATCTGGCCGTGGGGAAAACAATCAAGCTGCTGGAAATCGTCTCAGCCAAGTTCTTCCGGGAAATCCAGCGGCCTATGAAACTGCAGCAAATTGCTGTAAGTGACGATGGGAATATGCTGATCACAAAAGAAGGCAGCAATTATGTCTTACGAATTGTTGATGCCGAGACGGAAACTGAGCGCAGAATGGAAGGCTGCAATTCGGTGCGTTCTTTCACCCTCAGCCCGGATGGAAGGACCTTAGCCACCGGGCATGAAGATGAGGTGCGCTTATGGGACCCGCAGGATGGATCTTGCATAACGGTGGTTGAAAATATCCCTGCTTCTTTCAGCCCGATTGCGTTCAGCCCTGACAATAGGCAACTTCTGGTTCGCGGCAGGGGGTTGCAACTGTATAATATTCAGGCCGGTCAAACTCGGACTGTCATCAATATGACATCCTCCCGGTGTGATTGTTCGGTTTTTGCCAGTGATGGACGTGTCCTGGTGACGGATGGGCCTGATACTTCCTATAATGTGTGGGATTTACAGACCGGGAAGATTAAAACCCGGTTGCTGAACCCTGTCGATCCATATTCTGGGGTGCGTGTATATCCAAGCGGGCGGATATTCGTTTTCAGCCCGGATAGCGCATTGCTGGTTGGGCGGACCAGTGACAAGACCATCCTAGTCTGGGATATGCAGCATGGGAAATGCATCCGGATTATCGAGATCAATAAACGATCCAAGAAACCAGCCCTGATCATTCACCCGGATGGCAGAACGATTGCCTATAACGATGGAGAGCAGATCATTCTCAGGGATCTTAAGACAGATAAAATTCAATACTTGACGGCAGAAGGTATGGAAACCATGCGCTCCCTGACGTTCACCGAGGATGGTCGTTATCTTATTTCCCTTGACCAGGAAACGCTCCGGCAATGGGACACAGCAAGCGGTCAATGCCTGCGAACAGTCCGTTTTCTCGATTTCTGCAAGATCAGCGAGAATAATTTTCTAAGCTTCATCCATTTGGTTGACCCCCAAAAACTAACCTTCATTATGGGTGAGTTTTCTTTTGATGAAAAACCACCCAAGAAATTGTGGGACCCGCTGACCAGGCAATGCCTGGGTTCTTTCGAGGATTATGAAGGCGGACAGGCAGTGGTTCTCCCTGATGGGAAGACTTTCCTCTCGTATGACCGTCAGAATACGATCTCGCAGTGGAGTATTGAGACCGGGAAATGTATTCGTATAATTGAAGGGGTGCCGGAGAACCGTGACTTCAATCACATTGTGGATTTGGTCTTATACCCGGACCAGTCTGTGTTGATTGCCGCCACCTGCGAAGGTGTACTTTATTTCTGGGATTTTGCTTCAGGAAAACTGCTTGCCACAGCATATAACCTGCCGGAAGGTTACCTTTGGACAACGCCGCCGGATGACTTCGCCAGGGACGGCTGGCTGCATACCAACCGGCCTGACCTGGTTTCATTGACAGCGGTGGATGAACATGGAAAGTTTGCGGAATATGTCCCACAGGATGATGAGCGATTTACGGATTATCTGCGGCTGTATAACGATGGCGAAATGGTGATGAACCGCATTAATCACTGGAAGCGTTATCAGGAACTGCTCAGGTTGCGGCTTGGGAATAAGAACGCCATGGCGGACCGTTTAATCATGGATGGCAAAGATATCCGTCTGCAACTGACCGAGGGGAGTTTTGGGGAGATTGGTTCATGAAAGAACGGGAAGAGTTCCGACTGCTCCAACAGCCTGCCCGCAAGCAGGCCCTGATCGCCGTTCGCCAGTTTGAGACCGAGACCCGACTGGCCTGTGCGCCGAAACGGCGGATAAGACCGATTGTTACAGCCCTGCCGAGGGTCATGGCACACCGCTTGGCTTTTTCTCCGGATGGGAAATGGCTGATGGTAAGCTGTTCCTTAAAGGTATTTTTATTGGCTGTCCAAACCAGGACATGCGTCCAGGTCCTGGTACATCCGAATGCTTATATCAATACGGCTGCGCTCTCACCGAATGGATCCTATATCGCAACCGGTGAGCCTCGCGGCCTGGTAACGCTTTGGGATAGCCACACCGGAGAAAACCTCTGGCAGTCAAAAGGACATGATGGGGGCGGTATTAAAAAGCTTGCGTTTACGTCGGATAACAGTAAAGTCGTGTCGATCACGCTCAGCAAGCACAGTGAGATTGGAATCTGGGACCTGCAAACAGGACAGCTTCAGCAAATGGTCAGAGCGGGTGTGAGGGATTTCGTGATTTCACCGGACGGGAAGACGGCGATCATTTCAGAAGGGTTGTTCATCAGTGTCCTGGACCTGGAATCCGGGCGAATTTTACGGGAATTTCATTGTGATCTGCCGATCCAGTCCCTCGCGTTGAGTTCTGATGGACATACGGTGGTTGGCCTGGATGACAAGCGTAATGAGAAGTTTTTAATTCTTGACCTATCCTCCGGGCATTCCAGGTGGGTTGATACGGGAATTCATCATGAGTTCTTCGCGCTGCATCCCGGAGGTGAGATGCTGGTTGCGACGGAGAGCGATTACGATAACCGCTATTATGCCAGGACAAAAACCTGTTTCTGGGACCTGCGGACTGGTTCCAGAATGGAAGGTTTTGAAAATGGTTTGGGTTTCCCGGCTGCTTTCAGCCCGGACGGGAATCTGCTGGCTGCCATGAACGGAGACGCGTTGGTCTTTGGGGAATTGCTGGGCGATTCATCGGTCGGCGTTTGGCGGCGGGATCCCGTCTGGCAGTACCAACGGAAACCTGTTCTGTCTTTAAATGGCAGGTGGCTGGTGACAGAGGGAACTGATAATGGGATCAATCTTTGGGACCTTCAAACGGGTCATGTGCGGCCTGCATTGGTTGGTAAATTGCCAAAAGCTGATCGTGTCGCCATCAGTCATGATGGGGATACAGTGGCGGCGACAGGCTGGAAGACCCCTGTCGAGGTTTGGAATGCGGCTAGTGAAAGGCTATTGCATTCCTGGCAGCCTGAAAATCCCTCCTTCATTCAGCCCTTGGCATTCCATCCGAATGGCAGGGTCATTGCTTATGCAGATGAGGGAAAAGTGATCTCAAGGGAGGTTGGCACGGGGGAAGTCTTGCAGGTTTTGGATACCGATGGGTATGTATCGAGAAGCCTCGTGTTTAGCGCCGACAGCCGTTCCCTGGTCTCGGAAGGATACGGTTATATATATTGGTGGGATGTGGATTGGGGTCGATGTATGCTCAGGCCGAAGCAGTTACGGGATTATTGCGAATTCGATGATCATAAGCTTGGGAAGATCACAGTGCAGCTCGTCAACCCGGTGGACTTGACCTGCCTGGTCGCTGAATGGCATACCGAAGGGAAAAACCATGAGTTTGTCCATCAGGTCCACCTGTTGGACTTAAAAAGCGGGCGGTATTTGCAGCATTTCAAAGAGCACACCAGCGAGATTTCTTGTCTGTCCGCTGATCCAATGTGGACAAGTTTTGTTTCAGTTGATAAGGATGGCCGATTGTGGAAGTGGGATCTTGGGACCGGTACATGTGTCGCTCAATTCATGGAGCTCCCCAAATTGGGCTATGGGGATGAAATCACCTTTTTACAGGTCAGTCCGGATGGAAAACGCCTGATCGCCTGCAATTTGGGAGGAATTCTGAATTTTTGGGATTACCAATCAGGAGAATTCCTTGCCACGGCCTATAATCTGAGTGACGGGTACCTCTGGACGACACCCACAGATGAGTTCGCCCCGAACGGCTGGCTGCACACCGATCGGCCTGACCTGGTCTCGCTGTTGGAGACGGATAAAGCAGACGGAGAAAAGCCGGAGTATATCTTACAGGGGGATAAACGCTTTGATGACTATTTACGGATCTATAATGATGGCGAAATGGTCATGACCCGGCTCAATGATTGGAACCGATATCAACAGCTGCTTCAGATCCGGTTGGGTAACCAAACTGCCATGGATGACCATTTGCTCTCAACGGGGGCGATGGAACAGCTCTTTCTGCCGATGCCGGGTGGAGTTGATGATAAAAACGCATCAAATTGATTGATTTGGAATAAAAGCGAAGAATTCAACGGCTTGCACGCCGCCCGTTTTTTAACTTTCCCGCTGTATAATACATTTATATTGAAAACGTATCAAGGTGATTTCCGGCCAATAGGGAAGGTGTTTCTCTCTAGAAATACCTGACTTTCAGGAGATCGCCCCGAAGACCAGTAAAGAACGAGGTGACTATGAAAATCAAAGCTGTTCTGGTTCTAATCGTGTTTAGTGTAATTTTCTTGTCCGCCTGCAGCATCTTTGAAAATATTGCCCCACCGCCTGCTGCCACTGAAATCCCCACGCCAAAGAACGAAGACCCCACACCGACCCCGGAACCCACGCTGGGTGAACCGGAATATATCAGCGCAGTCTACTGCTGGGAATCGCATATTGACGATGGGGAATTCAACCTGATCCGGTTCTTCCCCTCCGGTAATCTGATCGACATCTATGCCCAGCCCTATGCAAGCTGCGAAGATGCCTGGGCCGGCACGGGAAAATACCTGGTGGAGGAGAGCCTGATGCAGTTCAACCACGGTACCTACCACCTTTCCGGCACCTGGATCGTGTTCAACCTGGCCCCACCCAACTCGGATGAGGTGGCGGGGGAGGTGAAGGGGGAATACAGCATAGAGGCCATGCGACTGTACCGGGTTGGTTCCGACCCGCGGGATTATGTCTTAATTCATACAGGAGATTGAGATGACTGAAGAAAAGGTAACCGAAGTGACTCCGGCAACCCCGGAAAAGATGCCGACGCGCAAACGCAGGAACTCCTTTGTGGTCTTGCTGCTGATCATTCTGTCTGTTGTTCTGGTCTTGACCACCATCCTGGCCGTGGTGGGCTATGATATCTGGCGGGTCGCCTTTGACCCCGTGCTGGTCAAGGGGATGCTGACGGATGAATTTATCGACTCACCCCTGATCCCACGCGTTCTGGAGAACCTCTCACAGCGGCGAGCCCATCAGCGGATCGAAAGCGGTGAATCCCTAAGCGGTGTGAACGAGCCGGACATCATGCTGCTGATCTCCTTCCTGGAATTCGATGATTGGTCCGCAATGCGAGAGGAGATCGTCACCGATGAATTCATCACCTACCTGGTTTCTGACAGCGTGGACAGCTTCTATGATTGGCTGGATTCGTCTGATCCCTCGCCGAAATTCATGTGGGATATGACGGAGCTGAAGGACAACCTGACCGGACAGCCCGGGGAGGATGCGGTCATGGTCGCCTACCACGCCCTGCCGGAATGCACAGACGAAGACCTTGCCGACTTTGAAGCCCGCCTGGCAGCGATGCCGCCGGGGGTGGAGATCCTCTATAACCTGTGCCAGTTCCCGGGCGATTATGGAGAGGACCAGATCGGCGATTACGTCAATGCATTGGTAGATGTGAGCGATAATGTGCCCGAGGATTATGATTTCAACCGGATGCTGGGTGGGGAACAATCGACAGGGTTATTCCTGGCGGCCAAGGTACTCCTGCGCGCCTTCCGGACTCTGGGGCCATTCCTGTGGGTCATCCCGCTGGTCGTGTTGATCCTGATGGGTGCCATTGGCGTGCGGTCCTGGCGGGATGCCGGCCATTGGCTGGGCATCCCGTTGCTGCTCAGCGGCGGGCTGGTGGTCGGCGGAACGTATTCCAGCCGGGCAACCCTGCTGAGCGCGCTATATAACCGCTTCGGGGAGAACATCTCGCCCCTGCTGCAGGAGGAATTGAAGCGCAGCTTCTTTGCCCTCTCCGGGCATGTCTTCCAGCCGATGCTGATCCAGGGCGCGATCATCGCGGTTTTGGGTCTGGTGCTGATCGTGCTGGGCGCGGTGCTGGGGAAGCGAAAGAAGGAGTCGTAATCCGGCATAGGGGCAGACTTATCCAAAGACTCAACCACGAAGGACACGAAGCGCACAAAAGTTTTTCCTGTTGTTTCCTTTGTGTCCCTTCGTGCACTTTGTGGTAAAAAAAAACGGTGTGTACAATCTCTTCTTAGTAGGCAGGCATAGGCGTGGAACCCTACGGCGACTATAGTCACATGCGTTTCGCTACGCTCTAAGGCACGTGACCTACGGCTGCCGTTATTAATCCTCAACCG
>DPKV01000105.1 GCA_003542325.1 Anaerolineaceae bacterium | reverse complement strand
CGCTGGGGGTGGATGTGATCGGCCTCGGCAGTCCAAACACTATGTTCGGATACCCTTTGGCGGACTGGAAACCGTGGACCTTTTTCGATGGCACACCGGTGATGGTCCCGGGCGATTTCAATACCGAACCGGAAGCCAACGGGGACATCCTGATGTATCCGCAGGGTGACCGGTCAGCCCCACCCAGCGGAAGGATGCCGTCAGGCGGCTTTTACTTTGACGCCATTGTCCGCCAGCAGCATTTTAACGAAAAGCAACTGGACCCGCTGGACAATACCGAAGAATTCCAATTGATTTCTGAAGCGGAATTGGATTATTACGAGCAGGAAGCTGAACGGCTTTTCGCCGGGACCGATAAAGCCGTCCTGGGGAATTTCGGCGGGACAGGCTTTGGGGATATCGCACTGGTCCCGGCCATCCAGTTGAAAGACCCCCGCGGCATCCGCGGTCTGGAAGAGTGGTATATGTCCACCGTTCTCCGGCGGGATTACGTCTGGGCTGTGTTCGAAAAGCAGTGTGAAATCGGGTTGGAAAACCTGAAACGGATCCATGCACGGATCGGCGAAAAGATCAGCGTGGTCTATATTTCAGGGGCGGATTTTGGCGCACAGAACGGCCCATTTATTTCCCCAAAAGCATACCGGGACCTCTACCAGCCGTTCCACAAGATCATCAACACATGGGTGCATGGAAACACCGGCTGGAAAACCTTTATCCATTCCTGCGGCTCAGTATTCAAGTTAATCCCGGACTTCCTCGACTCGGGTTTTGATGTGCTCAACCCGGTGCAGACCTCCGCAGCCGGGATGGACCCGCAGACGCTGGCCGACGAATTCGGTGATCGGGCCACCTTCTGGGGCGGTGGGGTGGACACCCAGCATACCCTGCCCTTCGGCACACCGGATGAAATCCGGGAGCAGGTCCGGGAACGGATGGAAATTTTCGGTCGCGGGGGTGGCTTCGTCTTCAACCCAGTCCACAATGTGCAGGCCGGTGTGCCGGTGGAAAACCTGGTAGCGCTGTATGAGGCTGTGGCGGAGTTAAGAACATATCCATTTGCGTGATTATTCTATAACCAGGANNAGCGCCGGTGGAAAACCTGGTGGCGTTGTATGAGGCTGTGGCGGAGTTTAGAACATATCCGTTGGCGTGATTATTCCATAACAAAAATAACGAAGAATTCCCATGGCCGGATGTTATTTACTTTGAAAAATCACCACTGTAAAATATAGTTGCATCATCACAATCGAATGTTGACCTTAATTAATTGAAAGGATTTCAAATGACTTCATATGGTCCGTTATTCCGTAACGCTTTTTCCCAGCTCCTGACCACCCTGCCTTTGATGATCGCCTGGCTGGTGGGCATCATCCTCGCCATCGTCGGTTGGAAGAAGCATCCCCGCAACTCCCTGTTGACCCTGATCGCCCTTGTCGTCCTGGGATTCATCCACATTTTGGCGGTCTTCTTTAACAACTCGTTCTATTACATTGCTTCCATGAACGGAATGGATTACACGCTGGTCAGGACGATCCAGATCGTTGTCCAGGTCCTGTTCAGCCTGGGCGATGCTGCCGGCTGGGTGCTGCTGTTGATTGCGCTCTTTGGGAAGCCGAAGAAAAAAGTGGAAGAAATCGAAGCCTAAATTATAATTTTGAACAAATTTGATTGATAGAGACAACCCATTAAGGTCGTCTCATTTTATCAGGAAGGTTTATCACTAACATAGGGACGCCCCGGCGGGGCCCCTCTTAAGAATCAGGATATACGATTCCCTTTGGCTTTATTCCTTCAGCATCGTAGCGGTGTTGTATGCAACGTCGCCACGGATGGGGTACTGAAAATCAATTCACCAAATCAGAGCCGCAAGCGCAGCCCCCACCAACGCCCCGCTCACCGTGCAGGCCGCGTTCACCCAATCATTATTCAGCCAGGCAGTGCCGCGCTTGAGGGTCGTGGCCGTGCCACAAACATGCTCGGGATGGCGTTCCGTCTCCTTGTCGCAGGTGGGGCAATAATACACCGCCTGAACCGTTGCCCCCAGAAGCGAATCCACAAACGCACCCACCCATCCCGCCAGCGTGATGATGGTAAATTGCCAGATCAGCGCCGGCTCACCCGCAGGCGCCCAGCCGGCCAAAGCGGTCAGGGCAGCCACGCCTGCCACCAGAGCGGAACCGGCCAGTGCCGCCAATGACCCGGTCAGGCTAACCGCTCCGGAAGACCCGCGCGGCACCCGTTTGAAAGTCGTCAGCAAGACAGGCTGGCGCGGGTTCAGCACCCCCAATTCCGTCGCCCAGGTGTCCGCGTTCGCGGCGGCGAAGCTGGCCGCAAATCCGACCCACAAAAACAGCAGCCACCGGCTCTCCGGTTGAAAACGTGAAGTGAAAAAGAACGCCAGGGCCAGGATCCCGGCAACCGCCCCATTCGCCATCACCTGCCCCGCATCCCGCCGGGAACCTTTGGCAAAGTCTGCATCGAGGATGGCCTTGCGGGATTTCATAAAGCGGGAAAGTCCGCTGGCGGTGATGAAAAAAGTCAAGAGGATCAGCGCCCAGGCCACCCCGCCCAGACTAAAGACCACCGTCCCCAGGATACCAGCTGCGATTGCGCCGTCCTTGCTCAATGCGCCGGCGCGGCAGGCCAAGTATGCGATGAGCGCACCGGCAGCACATCTCAATAAAAATTGATCCATGATTCCATCCTGATAAAATTTCTGGTAATCATAACCTGAAATGGCCCCTGTAGATGTTGTTCACTAAAATATCAGTAGCAATCCAATCAACGCGGGGGTTTTCAGTTCAAACCAATCCTCAATGAGAAAGCCAGTTTGCTTGTGGAGATTTTTGCTAGCGCTGAATGAACTTACAAACCACTTCTTCATATCGTGAATAACGAGGTTTATTTTTACTATAAAATTCATGATACCTTGGATGAAAAGTTTCAATCCAAATGGCAGGATGAGTATTAATGGTAATAAGTTTGACCTCAGACAAAATATTAGGAATGAAATCCGGTGGGGGCAATTCTGGAAATGCTCCATCTATTGCATATTTCGCCCTTTTCCCTTGCGTTATGATGATATCTGGACCTAATATTTCTAATTCGCCCGGTATAAATTGACGACAATTATCAAATAAAATTTGACTGGCTTGTGCTCTACTAGGTTTATTCTCACAACATTTGGCACTGTTGATGTGCGCAAAGTAATGTTTTGCTTCTTCCAATTTTAATTTGAGTTGAAAATTTCTTAAAATTGTATAAGCTAATTCATGCGTTCGATACCAATGTCTATTCCTATTCAAACCAAGGACATCTTCTTTCTCTTCTTCCCATAGTCGGACACTCTCAAGTGTTTTAAGGTTTGGGTCCGCCTCAGCACTACCAGAATCTAATGATACAAAAACCAATCTTGGAAGTTTATGGCTAACATAACCCGAACTGACAAACGATTCCTTAGCCGTTGTAAAAGTGGTTGGGTGATTTCGGGAACATTAGGAGAAATTTGGACAATTGAAATCCAGAGCAGAAATTCCATTCGAATGATAATAGTCAGATAATTCTTGATACATTCTTTTGCTCCCTTATTAATTATTAAAAGAAGGCACCATAGCTTTAGCTTGTTTTTCTAATTAGCGTTATCCTTCCCTGAAAAGTGAGACTAAAATACCAACAACAAACTCCCAATCAACAGCAGCAACCCCGTCAGCGCGCTGCTGCCCCAGAGCAAGTAGGCCGCGATGATCTGATCCTCTCCCCGGCGATACAGGAACATCCCAAAGATGAGGTTAAACAGCCAGATCAGACCATCCAGCACGGACAGCAGGAACAACCGTTCCGCTGGCGCAGTAGTCCCAGCCGTAGTCCAGGGAATCTCATCCAGACCGGGCACGGCAATCGCCACAACAGCCAATAATATCAACCCTACCGCAAAGCTCCCCAGGATGACCATCCGGGCCAGCCGGTCATCCCACACCCTTCCGATCAGCAATCGGGGATAGACGGATTGGGCTGGGATCGGCGTCAGACTGCCCATCTCATTTATCCGCTGGAATTGGGACATAAAACCGTTAACATCTTCCGGTGAAATTGCGAAGACCTTGCTGGATGTGGCGACCAGAAGCATATGCGGGATATCCGCGGCCATGAATTCCACCTGTCCCAGTTCAGGCAGACGGCGCGCTCCCAGGATCGCCCCCGGCCAGCGCAGCCAGGGCAGCGGCAAATGGAAACCCAATTCCGCCGCCGGACGGATCCATTCGATATCGTTGAGGGGAATGTCCTCCCGGCGCAATCCCCAGCGGATCATCAGACCATCCCGCCGGAGGATATAGACCGCATTGAAAAGAGCATACAACCGGTAACCGATGATCAGGAGCGGTGCGAACAGGACCAACGCGATCATCATGTGCAGCAGGAAATCCAACCCCGATGTGTCCTGGTTCGCCAGATAAAAGAAATACCCCCCGGCAGCCAGCAGCCACAGGACCAGTGCGCCCTGGAGCAAAATGCCGGTACGGCGGGAGGGAGAATACTCGGTTTCCATGAATGCGAGGCTAATTCTGCTTCCCGGCCGTCACGATGGCCTCCGCGATCTGCTGGCAGACGACCACGACTTCCTCTTCAGTCATCGTTCCCGAGAAAGGCAACGCCAGGCTGCGGTTACCCAGGTCCTCCGTGACCGGGTAGTCACCGGCTTGGGTGCCAAACATCTCCATCACGAAAGGCTGGAGGTGGATCGGCGAGAAATACGGCCGGACGGGCACACCGCGTTCCTTAAGAATTTGTGCGAACCGGTCGCGGTTGACCTGTCTGGCAACCCGGATGACATACACAAACCAGCTCACGCGGGTGGTGTTTTCCACAAGCTGCGGCGGGGTGACCTCCTCAATCCGGGCCAGGTAGTGCGCGTACCAATCCGCCACCTGCTGACGCTTTTCGAGCAGTTCTTCCAGACGGCTGATCTGCGAGAGGCCCAACGCGGCGCTCATTTCATTCAGGCGGTAGTTGTAGCCCAGGTGGGTATGCTGGAGCCAGGTGTCACCCGGGGCGCGGCCCTGATTGCGCAGTGCGCGCATGAAGTCCGCGGCCTCGTCATCGTTGGTGATGATCATCCCACCTTCACCGGTGGTGATCTGCTTGTTCGGGTAAAAGGCAAACACGCCGCAGTCGCCCAGGGTGCCGGCGAGGTGGCCCTTGTATTGACCACCCAGCGCTTCGCAGGAATCCTCGATCACCGGCAGGCTGTACGGCCTGGCGATGGCGTTGATCCGGTCGTAATCAGCGGGCTGGCCGAAGACGTCAATCGGCAGGAGGGCTTTGAGCGATTTCATCCGGCCTGCGTTGACAGGTGGGAGCACCCGCGGCAGCCAGCGTTTGGCCGCTTCACCGCCCGCCATCACATCTTCCACAGCCTGTTCCAGCAGGTCGGTGTCGATGTTGCCCGTGATGGGGTCCACGTCCACAAAGACAGGGATGGCTTTCTCAAACAGGAAGCAGTTGGTTGAGGCAACGAAAGAGAAAGGCGTGGTGACGACAAGGTCACCCTCGCCAATGCCCATGGCACGCACGCAGAGGTGCAGCCCGGCCGTGCCGGAGTTCACACCGATGGCGTGCTTCGCGCCGGTCAGGTCACAGAAAGCCTGTTCAAAGGCCTCGATCTTGGGGCCCATGCTGAGGTTGGGCGTGTTGATAACATCAAGGACCGCCTGACGGTCGGCGTCGCTGAGGTCCGGGGATGACATTCTGATTTTCATAGAACCTTCCAGGTTGTGAGGGTCAGACAGGATAACATCTGATCCCGGAATTTATGCATGAGATTGTACGCTCAGGCAACTCATATTATAACGGGGTTTACATTCGTGGTTAATTAACAAATATTCCATCCAGATACTCATTTTCCCAAAAAAATTATGGAGTGCGGACTTCAGTCCGCCCGACTACCGCTCAATAACCAATATTTTGAGCTGGTAAATAGAAGCTGGAGAAAATTAAAGGCTAAACAATCTTAAAGATGCGGGCTGAAGCCCGCGCTCCAAAATTACCCAGTCATTTATAATTCCGCCTGAATCTTTTAGGGCCGTCAATCTACTAGTTTTTTTGTCAATACTATAATTACCCCAACAAGGGATCGAAAATCATGTTTTGCGTATTCCTAAAGGAAAATTAAATGAAAAAGATAACCCTGGCCCTCTTACTGCTGATTTTTTCTTTTCTGCTCTTCGGTTGTTCAGCTTACACCGCGCCTGAGCCAACGCTCTCACCCACAGCCACTCCTCAGGAACTCCTCCCCACCGACACCGCTGCACCGACCGTCACATCAACTCCCACCCCGTTGACGACACCCATTCCCAACGAAAACGGACTGACCCTCGAGGAAAATGAGGTCTTCGGAATTATTGACCTTGACTCGCTGACCTTCAAACCCGTCCATGGCTCCCAGGAAGCCATCCTCGAACGACACGCAGCGGAAAAGGGTGACCTGCATTCATTCGGCATTGAAATCGTTATCGACAGTGGTGGACACCAATATCAAGCGGTTGAGGATGCTGGTGCGAACGGCGGCCTGGTCGTCAACCTGTCACGGGATGGCGAGATCATCTTCCAGGCGGATGCAGGGGATGTCGGTCCTATCGGCGCCTTGCATGGGCTGTGGGTTGAGGACGGCCATTGGGTACTGGAATTCGCCCATGTCACCAACACCACCGAAGGTAATGCAGTCTACTCAGATGCCGTCGGGCAGGTATATCGGGACGGAGTCTCCCTCAACGAGGGATATGGTTATGAGGAAATCTTTGGCTATCAACTCCTCGATGGCAAACCCTTCTTTTTCTACCTGCTGGATGGACGAATCCATTTATCCTATGACGGCGAAACGCTGCCGATCTGGTACGACGAGGTCCATCATTACCAATGCTGTTCCGGCGGAATGCTCAACCCGCGCATGGGAAGCAACTGGGTGGGTTTCTGGGTAATTCGTGAGGGTGTGACTTACTATACAGAAATTGGGAAGTATTGATCTTTGTCATTGCGAGCCCTCGCCAGAGGGCGTGGCAATCTCTACATAGCTTTTTATTATCAACTTCATAGTATCATCAAATAGATCGCCGAGATCGCCACGTCGGCCTGCGGCCTCCTTGCGATGACAAGAAAAAAAAGATCCCCGGGATTTTGAGAATCCCGGGGATCTTAATTCTATCTCTCATATTCGACTTACGCCTTATATTCCGCACCTTTGCGCAAGGCCTTGATATTCCCTTCCAGGAACTGCTTATGCCGTTCGGGCAGGTGCCCTTCCAGGCCTTTTTCCAGCGCTGCCACGGGGAGCAGATCCAGGTTGCCCAGCAAAGCGCCCAGCATGACCATGTTCACGGAGCGGCCGCTGCCCAATTCCTCAGCGATGTCGTTGGCGGGCAGGCTGACGACCTTGATGTCATCTCGTTCCACAACCCGGTCAACCATCGAGGAATTTACGACCAGCACGCCGCCCGGCGCAACCAGGTGCTCGAATTTGTCCAGCGAGGGCAGGTTCATAGCAAGCACCGCAGTGGGGTTCTTAACAAATGGCGAACCGATCTCCTCATCGGAGACGACCACCGTGCAGTTGGCTGTACCGCCGCGCATCTCGGGGCCGTAGGAGGGGATCCAGGTCACCGCTTTGCCTTCATCCATGGCGGTGTAGGCCAGCAG
>DPKV01000157.1 GCA_003542325.1 Anaerolineaceae bacterium | reverse complement strand
AGAATGGGTTGCAGAACCGCCCAGGCGATCCCCAGGGCAGCCTGTTTGTAGCGTACCTTGATATCCCGCCAGGTCAGAAAGAACACCAATTCCCGGTAGCGCCAAAGTTCCTTAAAATTGATTGAAAGCCATCCCCGCGCAGGACGCAGGATGATCACGGGAAGGTCGTTGGTTTTGGGAGTATCCATCAAATCAGCCATCTATTTCCGGTTGACCATATACCAGTCAATGGTGTTCTGAAGGCCTTCGTCAAAATCCGTCTTCGCTTGAAATCCAAATTTCTCTTTGGCCCGGCTGACATCCAGTGCCCGACGCGGCTGGCCATTGGGCTTGCTCGTATCCCAGACCAGTTCACCTTCGAAACCCGTCATTTTGGCGATCTTTTCGACCAGGTCTTTGATGCTGATCTCAAAGCCGGAGCCGATATTGACCGGTTCGGATTCATTATAACGTTCGGCGGCCAGGGCAATCCCCTCGGCGGCATCCGTAACATAGATGAATTCGCGGGTGGGTGAGCCATCGCCCCAGACAACAATGTGATCTTCGTTGTGTTCTTTGGCTTCCACACACTTCCGGATCAACGCCGGGATCACATGTGAGCTGCGGGGGTTGAAGTTGTCCCCCGGTCCATACAGGTTCACCGGGAGCAGGAAAATGCTGTTATAGCCATATTGGTCACGATAAGCCTGGGACTGGACCAGCAGCATCTTTTTTGCCAGCCCATAGGGGGCATTGGTCTCTTCCGGGTATCCGATCCACAAATTATCTTCTTTGAAGGGTGTTGGTGTGAATTTGGGATAAGCACAGACCGTACCGATGGCGACGAATTTTTCCACACCGCGCTCATAAGCCTGATGCATTAACTGAACACCCATCATCAGATTGTCATAAAAGAATTCCGCCGGGTGTTCACGGTTTGCACCAATCCCCCCCACATGGGCAGCCAGGTGAATGATCACATCCGGATTGGCGTCACCAAGCATGCGGGCGATAGCGTCACGATCTGTGAGATCATAATCCTCAACCTTTGGAATGAAAATCTCTTCTGCGCCCCGCTGCCGCAGGTTTGCAATCAGGTGCGTGCCCAGGAACCCCGCACCGCCTGTTACACAAATTCGTTTTTCTTCCCAATTGATCCTATGGTTCATTTTTCCTCTTTTTGATGATCAGATTCAGCCTCAGGCATCACCAATTTAACCACAATCCCATCCACCACCAATGCCGGTGCATTTGGGTTCTCGGTCAGGGTGAAATGCCGCTCCATACAGGTCAGCCGGCAAACGTCGGCAACATCGCCTTCGCCCACCAGCCGGATCAATAACTGATCCGCTTCTTCCAAAGGGGTGAGCAGGTTGGTTACCCTTGTCCGCACGCGCCTGAAAAGTTTGAATTGCTGCTGGATATAATCCACAGTCAATCTGGCCCGCAGGGCAATGCCTTCCGGTGTAATAAGATAACGCAGTTTCCGGCGCTGCGCCCGCTTGACCTTGACAAAACCTTTCTCAACCAACCGTTTAATATGCCAGTTGACCGTCCCGATCGCCACGCCCAGTTCTTCTGCCAATTTCGCCTGGGAAATGTCCGGGTCAGCTTCTATCTCTTGCAGTAATGCCAGGTCGCGGTAAACCTCGCCATTGGAGTTATCGTAGGTCATAATTTCAGTTATTGAATTATAACTTTGCAAAGGGAAACGTCAAGGATGGATTCCTTGCTTGCAGGGTCTTTAATAATTGCTATTCCTGACCTATTTATTAGGTGCCATGATGATCATACCGTTTTCGGATAGATCAAGGACAGTATTGTACGATTCAGATAGAGGTTGTGCCACCGACTCAACCCAGGCGTTATTTTCCTCCCCAAAAGCATCCGAGCTGGTTTGAATAATCAGGTTGATCGGCTCCATTATGATCAGCGCAAACCGGTGGGTTTTCAGATCCGTCTGAAATTCATTCAAATAATCCTCATTTTCCGACATTGCCATTTCCATAAGAAAGACTTTTTCATATTCAGGAACGAGTTCTATATTTTTAATCAAATCAAGCGGTAGTAAATGGCGGTTTTGAATAAACAAAACCTCGCCATCTTCCGGATCAATATTATCAACTAATTCCTGAACTATTCGTACATTCTCCCAGGCCTTTTCATTATCCATCACCTGGTATGGATGAAGGTTATTGCCCTGTTTTATCATAGGCACGAGAAAAGCCAGGACGAATAACAAGATCGGCACAGGCGATTTTGTTTCTATTGTAAGATCATCCACTTCAAAGCGGTTGAACACAATATAGGTCACAATCACCGCTAAGATCATTAAATATGAATCTAAATTATGTAAATTGTTACCACCACCTATCTTGGTGCTGACAATCAGACCCGCTGTCATCAAAGCCAGCAGAATGCTCAATAAAGCCAGGAGGCGTAAAGTCCGCCAAGCCCTCGTTCGCCCAACGAGACACCAGATAGCAATTAACCACAAGGGGAGACTGGCGGTGAGCATCAGAACAATCACACCCTGACCATAGGCCTCACTGGGGAATAAACGGTACCACAAGAGAGACGAGTTAAAACTTGTAACATAGTATTCAGCCGGATTCCCGCTGAGAGCCAAATATGCCGTTTGGGCGCCAAAAGCCAGCGCCAGTCCTAAAATAACGGCCATGACCGGCCAACCCCAATACTGCCAGAATTTCTTATCACCTTGCGGCACTTCCAAAATATATAGCACAGCAGCCAACATGCCTGCCACGGGGAACCAGTTTACACGGCTCACACCAGCCCAGAGTGAAGCCAGGCCAACGAAAATCATGGACCGCCCCAGCCGGTTCCTGTCAAAGGCTAATAGAACGATGATCACGACCACCATTAAATGAAAATAAACGGGTCCTTGAAAAGAAAAAATGGTAAACCAAGCAAAAAGACCGAACCTGAGCCAGCGATTTTCCAATTTAACCCGTTTGACCAATGACTGGGCAGCCAAAAAGGTTATCCCTAACCACAGCATCACCCGCCAAAGACGATGAATCCAAATGGGAAGTGATGAAATTAGAAAGGGTAAAGCCTGTAAAAATGCGCGGGTTGGATCCAGTGCTGGAAGCGGCGCACTCTTTCCGTATATTTGAGAAGAGAAAAACAAAGAGGCGTCATAGAAACGGGTGGCTTCAGACCAATCCATTGAAAACGGGTAAGAATTAATTTCTGGAACATATGAAACTATCACCAATAAAAGGCTAATAATCGAAAAACTGATCATCAAGGATAGAGCCGGTTTCATTTTCCGGGTACCACTCAATATAACCGCACCGAGCAAACCCAAGTTGCCAAACAGACTAATAACAGGCATTTCTCCCACAAGCGGCAGGGATACATTAAAAAGAAAACAATAAGTCAGCAATAAAAGCAAAATAAAAAATAAAATTATGCCAAAACCTCGCAATCTTGAAATGGCATCTACTATTTTCTTGATTAAATTATCCACTACTCCAAAATGGCGGGAATATTGAAGGATCAAACCCAACAAACAAATAAAGGATATTAAGAAACAAGGCCATAAGACAAGCAGCATGCTGCCTGAAAACCCAAAAAAGGAACCTAAACCCCAGGCATTTTTCAATCCCACTATTGCTGGAATCCCGTTAATAAATAATGTAATCCAGAGGAAAAGACGGACTACTGAGACTGTACTGTTTTTTCTTTGTTTGAGTGATGTGTCCAAAATTTATCCCCTTTTGCAATTAAAATCCCTGAGTCCTGTAATCTGGATCTTCAGAAATTTTTTCTGCAAATTAACGGTTATGGAGTTTATTGATTTTGAAAAATGCACTGCTTATCAAAAACCAATTCTAAAGGAAGATGCCCACCTTGTCCAGCATCCTTTTTACCCAAATGGGGGCTTATTCCGATCTTTCAACCACCCAATGAACAAGACAACCAAACCAATCATAATTATCACAAGTGAGATGAATAAGAAATCTATAACCGGAATCCCTGGGAAATATCGTGTTAAATACCACCCGGCAAAGATAAGCACAAACACACCTTCCAGGATCAATATCCGCTGGAACCAGCGGTCCCGGGTTTGAATGGCGTAGTGAAGCCCCCAGGCGCCGATAACAGCCATCCAGGGCAGGAGGATTATTCGGTAGCGGGGATTATCCCACTGGTCACCGCCAGCCCGAAGGGAGGCGATCAGCGTCCAGGCACACGAAGCCAGAATAATGAAGATCAAAAGGCGTTTCTGTTCAGGCTTCGCCTTCCAGACCCGGAACAACCCATAAACCAATAGGGGTAAAAGCGCATACCACCCCACAGCCCGAAAAATCGCCAGCGATTTCCAGATCCAGGGCGCAGGCGCAACCAGCGCGGCCGGCAAAACCGGCTGCAGCATCCCGTAGGCGACAATAAACGGCAGTCTGGCCCAGGTCGGCATCTTTTCCAACAGGTACTGCACCATCCCCGATCCATGCACGGTCAGATAGGAATCCCAGTTGAATGCCGCTATCAGCCACTCACGGAACAAATTAAGGCCGACACCGGCTATCAATGCGATAGCCGCCCATCCAGCGGCTTTGATCCAGACTTTCTTTATGCGCCGGCTTTCTTCAAGCCAGACCCACATCAGGACAGCCCCCACAACGGGAATCGTCATGCGATAGGATAAAAAGAAAAGTGCAAGTGTGCTGATGGCTGCCGCAGGGAGTGCAATCCTGAGTTTCGTCCGGTACAGCCAATGCCCGGCAGCCCATAAAATGATGCAAAACAGGAGGATATAGAACGGTTCCCGCATCTGGGAAGCGCCAAGCAGAATTCCCTCGGGATACAGAACCAGGATCCACCCCGCCCAAAGTGCGATGGTATCACCCAGCCTGCGACGGGCAAACTGCATCAGGAAAGGCACACTCAATGCCATTGCCGCCGCGCTCAGGATCAGGATCAACCCGGGGCGGTAGGCGTCAGGGCTAAGCACGCGATAGACCAGCGCGCTCATCCACAACAGTCCACCATACTGGTCACTTCTGTATTCATCACTAAAAGCAATGGAAAGCGGATCACCTGATTGGGCCAGGTCCCAGGCGCTTCCATCCCGTCGGAAAGCGTCAAAAAAGACAAATCCTGCCTGCTGCGTGGGTTCCTCATAGCCAAATTGCGGCAAGCCCCAGGCGAGGAAAACCCCAAAGGCCAGTCTGAGGATAAAGGCGGCGATCATCATCCAGGCCAGGGTCTTCCCGCGTCCAGCCTTTCGCCAGACCAGGAACATAGCCAGTCCAGCAAGGAATATCAACCACGCACCAACCAGTGTGCCGCGCCAGAACGCCCCTGCTTTCAAAATACCCTGCACTACAGCGCTGAGTACAAGGCTGAACACGGCGATAATCAATGTAACAGGAACCCACCCTTTCCATCCGGTTCTTTTCAACATGAGGCGTTTTCCTCCTGGCTTTGTTTTTCTGTTCTTGCCGTCCGCCACGCTGTCCATGACATCCAGACCAGCCACAACACCCAAAATACAACTGCTGTTTGCAGCGGCACGAGAAAGCGTGGGTTATCCCCGTGATCCATCAGCGATGAAGCCACCGCTGTCGCCCAGATGGACCCGGCCAGCAGCCAATGGAAGGGACGGATTGACCAAAGCCTTCTTAAGCGTTTTGAAAATACTGTCCCGATCGATGAGAGGATAAAAACCAGGTTTGCGCCAAACAGCAAACCGCGTGCTGCGAGGATCAAATATTCCAAAGCCTTAGCCAGGGCGGCTGACGACACAGCCGAGATATCCCAGTAGACGGGTGCACGCCAGAAAAACCACCAACCCTTAAGCACATGCGCTAAATACTGCCAGGGATGGGTCAGGATCAATTGAATGGAAATCTTCTGCAGGATCTGCGAAAGGGGGATAAACCCATAACCCGTCGCTTCAATAATCGCCGGGATCGCATCCCAAATCGTGTTCCCCTGCGAACCCCGCTCCTCAATCCGGGCATCCCGGTATTCAAGGTAAATATCACGGATCTCCGCATACTCATCCGGGACATCTTCGAAATAATAACCCGTATGCTGGACCAGGTGATATCCCGTCATCGTCGTCAGACTGAAAAGGTCAAAGCGATTCTTAACCCAATTCATCCACCCACCGATCAGGACAACCATGACCGTGAGGATCGTGACCAGCGGTCTCCAGTCGATCTTGAGTTTCTTTTCTTTGAATGAAAAGGCCAGGAAGACAGCCAGCCAGATCGGCATAAAAATAAACAGGGGACGCGCCAAAGTTGCCAGGGATGAAGCCAGGCCAATCCCCAAACCCAGCCAAATCGTTCGCCGCTGCGGATATTCCAGCCAGATGAAAGCGCCGGCCAATGCCAGGACAAGCAAAAATGTCGCCAGGGTTTCCGTCAGCAGGTTGGCTTCAAAAAGAATCTGACCCGGATTGAGCGTGTGCGCCAGAGCAGCCAAAGCGCCGAAAAACGGTCTTCCTGAGAGCTTCCAGCCCAGATAGAACCAGGCGAGGGTGATGCAAAAACCGAGGACCAATTGGGCAACATAGACTGCCCTGTCCGGGCCTAATAGTGCCATGAAAGCCGGGTACCCGGGTGTCCGCGTCCCGTCGTAATTGACCATCCCATTCAGGACCGCATTTGCAGAACGGCGGTAGCTGGCAGTGTCGCTGTAGGACACTTCGGGATAAGTCAGGAATAATACCACCCGCAAAAGCAGGGCGACGACAACAACCACAGTCAGCCATGCCGTTAAGTTCTTTTTTGAGCCTTCTTCCATTACCACTCCAGTCTATTCCCTGTCTATCTCCGAGAACAATCCTGCCAACGCTCGTTCAGCCCGCGCCTGCCAGGTATAGTGGCTTACTGCTGCCCGGGAAGCCCTTGCCAAACGATGCTGCCGATCCGGGTCAGCCTGCAAAGCGGTCAACGCCTGTTCCCAGGCGGACGGATCTTCCGGCGGGCAGAAGACAGCCATTTCCTCATCGAGGACTTCGTGGATGACCGGCAGGTCACTGGTCAGGATGGGCCGGCCGGCGGCCATATATTCAAACATCTTCATGGGGCTGGCGATAGTGGCCGAATCCCCCCCACCGCTGCCTGCAATCCGGGTGCCGTAAGGCATAAGGAGCACATCAGAAGCCGCCTGATACTGCGGCAGGATCGCGTTATCCACAAAGCCGGTCAGAAAGACGTTCTTAATGCCTTGTTTTTCCAATCGCTCCCGCCAAAGCGCCACATCCGGCTCGCGCCCTCCAACCCACAGGAACTGAATCTCAGGCAGCGCTTTTGCCAGCGTCACCATCAGGTCCATCCCCCGGCCAGTGTAAAAATGTCCTGTATAACCGGCCGTGAAGCCCTCCGGCAAGCCCAATTTCTGACGGGCCGCCACCGTATCCGGCAGGTTCTGATACCGTTCCAATTCCACCCCATTCGGAGCAACAAGAATCTCATCGGGGTCTGTCGTCAAACCAAATGCCGCGATCAAGGCCTGGCGCAGCGCATCCGTATTGGTCAGCAGTTGATGCGGAGTCCGGGAATGCCAGAATTGTCGGAATAGCCAGGGTCCCAGCCGACCCAGGACCCGGTCGTGAATTTCGAGAACGGTGGGGGTTTTCTTATATAAGGACAAAACCGCTGCCTGCAAGACCCAGGTATAGACCAGGTCCGGTTGCATTTTTCGGGCCTCACGGACTGCTTTAAATGAATAATCATACCTGCGAAAGGTCAGGTTCTCACGAAGCCAGCGGACTTCAAACTGCTGCGTCAATCCGTAATGTGAACGGATTGCTTCCCAGGCTGCGGGCTTATCGCCGGGCACCAACAGGGTCACTTCATGACCTGACGCCGCCAGGGCATGGGCTACTTTAACCACCTGGATGCTGTTGGCGGTTTTTGAGGGGATAAAAGAAGCAGCTATACATACGATTCGCATCATCGCACCTTACAGAAAAAGTTTTTACACCTTTTGTTTTTCAGGCATTGAACATTGACTTCCGTCGATTGCATTTATACCACAGTCCTTCCGTATCAACATTCGCTGAGGATCCATGCGCTGGACTCAAAAACAGACAATACCTTCACCTTCTGTGTCTATTGTTCCGGACTGAAGTTAATCGCTAAGGTAATTCTTACAAAATTATTACATAATATATCGTAACTAACCGGGATGATAAGGTATATTTTAATATAACCAATTTTTAAACCAAGACAGAAAACCAATAAAAGAAAACCCTGAAAACCACCATGACGCGTCCTAAAAAACCATTCAGGTCAGCTAAAGCGTTCTTTAATAAACCCTTCGTCATCCGAACTGCAATGCTGATCGGCCGTTTGTTTCCTCGAAAGGTCGGCTCGTCATTCGCCGCAGTAATTGGAACGGTCCTCGGCAGCCTGAAACGCAGTCAAATGGTCCGGGCGATCCGGGCAAATCAGTATGTCATCCACAACGGGGATCTGGATGCCAAAACGCTGCGTAAACTGCCCAAAGCTGTCTTCCGGTCAGCGGCAAAATGCATTTTTGACTATTTTTATTTCCTCTCCCGGCCGGAAAAGCTGCTCAATGTTGTTAAATTCAGCCCTGAAGCAGAAGCTGCCTTTGAACGAGTCCAACAGAACAAACCCTGTGTGATCGCCTGCCCCCATCTGAGCAATTTTGACCTGATGGGATATGCGCTGGCTTTGAAGGGGATAGATGTTCAAATCCTGTCCTACCCCAATCCCAATGGGACCTATAAGCTCCAAAACCAGATCCGGGAAAGTTGTGGGTTGAACGTGACGCCAATGAGTTTCAGCGCGTTTCGGGAGGCACGGCTCCGCCTTCGGGACGGTGGGAGCATCCTGACCGGACTGGATCGGCCTGTCGGTACAGATGAACCTGAGAAGCACCGACCGGTATTCTTTGGTTATCCATCCAACCTGCCGGTGGCGTATGTGCGGATGGCGAAGGAAGCCCAGGCGCCTGTCATCATAATGGCTGTGGCCTATCAGCCAGACGGCACTTACCTCCTCGAGGCTTCACAGCCCATCTGGATAGATTCCGGCGAAAATGAAGTATTGGACAACACTGAAAGAATATTAAGCACCGCCGGTGAATTTATTATGCGTTACCACAAGCAATGGGCGATGTTTTATCCCATCTGGCCTGAATTTTTGGGCGTATAATTGACTTTGCAATCAAAAGAAAAAAGGGAATAAAAAATGCCAACAAAAGTTGAGAATCACAAACGTGAAAATGACATCCTCCTCGGTTTCCTTGAGCGGCCTGCTTTGCAATGGCTGGCTGCTCACAGTCCCGCCTGGGTCACCCCTGATGTCCTGACCTGGACCGGGGTTGCAGCCTCGGTACTGATCTTCGTCAGCTACGGCCTCACCCAGTTCAACCGGAATTTCCTGTGGCTGGCGAGCTTTGGTTTTATCATGAACTGGCTGGGCGACAGCCTGGATGGCACCTTGGCGCGTTACCGCCACATTGAAAGACCGCGTTACGGGTTCCTTGTGGACCATTGGGTAGATGCCATCAGCGTGGTGCTGATCTTCCTGGGATTGGGCATCTCGCCTTATGTTGACCTGCTCGTGGCAAGCCTGGCCCTGATCGGTTATCTCCTGCTGTCCATCATGGTCTACCTGATCACATATGTCACCGGCGTCTTCAAAATCACCAATGCCAAAATCGGCCCAACTGAAATCAGGGTGCTGGCTGTCATCCTCAATATTGTCATGTTCTTTTCCGGCAATAAGGCGATCATGACCGTCCCCTACCTGGGAGGCATCAGCACCTACACATTGGTAACCGGTATTCTGGCAGTCGTAATGGGAATCTACTTCCTGGTGAATACCAGCATCTACGTCCGCCGCCTGGCTTTGCTGGATGGAAAACGATTGGAACGGAAACAAGCCAGGAAAGACGAACAACCTGTTGGTCAGTATCCCAGCAAATCATAAAAGCACTTATTCTTAAACCTCCCTGAGAGTCGCCCATACGGGCGACTTTTTCTATTAACCAGGTCAAAGGACCTGCAATGTTATAATCATCCCATGATCAAACTGCTTCACTTTGCGGACGCCCACATTGACATGGCGAACTACGGACGGCATGACCCGGAGACGGGGCTGCCCCTGCGGGTGATGGATTTCCTGAAATCACTGGATGAAATCATCCGGACAGCTATTGATGAAAAAGTGGATCTGGTGATCTTCGCCGGTGACGCCTATAAGGACCGCTCCCCTGCGCCAACCTTTCAGCGCGAGTGGGACCAGCGGATCATGCAGCTTTCGGAAGCCGGCATCCCGACGCTACTGCTGACTGGCAACCACGATATTTCACCCTCCACCGGCCGGGCGCACGCCCTGCAGGAATTCGACTCGCTTAGCGTACCGCATGTCCGAGTCCTGAGCAAACCCGCCTTCCTGAAACCGGAAGACCTGGAAGGCTTGCCCGTGCAGGTCCTGGCATTGCCCTGGGTGTCCCGTTCCGGGATGATGGCGAACCTCGATCTGAGCGAAATGGATCTAAATGAAATCTACAACCAATTGGGAGAGCGGTTGAGTGAGCTGGTGACAAACTGGCTGGACGACGCCGACCCAAGCCTCCCCATCATATTGGCTGCCCACGCTTCCGTTGAGGGCGCACAATACGGTAACGAGCGAATGGTCATGCTGGGGCGCGATCTGGTCCTGCCACCTGCACTGGTGAAGGATGACCGCCTGGATTACGTGGCCCTCGGCCACATCCACAAACCCCAGAACCTGAATGAGAACGCCCATCCCCCTGTGATCTATCCCGGTTCCATCGAAAGAGTGGATTTTGGTGAAGCCAATGATGAGAAGTTCTTCATCATTGCCGAGATCGAAAAAGATCACACCAATGTTCATTGGCGAAAACTGGCCAACATCCGTTCCTTTATTGACCTTTCCATTGAACTCCAATCCGATCAGGAGATCAACCGTTTATTGCAAGAGAAATTAATATCCAAAGGGCCGCTGGATGGCGCTATCGTCAGGATGGTGATCGAATATCCCCGGGATTGTGAGCCATTGATTGATGAAGCGACCTTACGAAAAACTGCCGAACCCGCTTTTGAATTCCACCTGGTGAAACGACCCCGGATTGATGCCCGGGTGCGTCTGCCGGAAGGCAAAGCCGCCAGCACCATGGGTGCATTGGAACTACTGGATGTGTATTGGGATGCCAGTGAAAAAGATATGGAAAAATCCAGGAAAGAAGTATTAAATCAACTGGCCAGGACCATCATGGATGACGTGAAAAGCGGGGAATAAGCCGCATCGTGGATACTCCTGCTTGACACTTGACACCCTTTTTCGTATAATATCGTACGCATTCCTCGATAGCTCAATTGGCAGAGCGAGCGGCTGTTAACCGTTAGGTTCCAGGTTCGAGTCCTGGTCGAGGAGTTTTTTATTTAAACTTCAACAAATCCCATCAGTATTATTTTTCCTCAGATTTTCTCCATCTGCAATTTTTCAATCCGTTGTTTCAGTCAAAAGACTGATAATCCAAATATCCTATTCCCAAACCCTTTCGTTTTAATATATAGTATTAACCAAGGGAAAGTAGGTTTGTATGGATCGCTCCAATAGACTTCTCGAATCCTGCATCAAGTGGTTTACCCGGGAAGACAACGTCCGCTGCGTTATTCTGATCGGGTCCCGGGCGCAAAGCGGAGAGACAGACCAAATGGCGGGTATTGACCTGGATCTCTTTGTTCGGGATCCGGATTCCCTGGTTGAAAAAGCAGGATGGCTGGATGTGTTGGAAAAACCCTTGCTGACCCATATTGATTACGAAGAGGACCTGGTCATCTGGCGGGGGATTTTTGAAGACGGCCTTCTGCTTGCGCTTTTCATTCAGCCGCTGGCAACGTTGGCGGCAATCCAGGAGGACCTCCCGCCCTATTACCTGCCCCAGTACAAAGTCCTGGTCGATAAAGACGGTCAAACCGCTCTCTTTCCAAAACCCGTTCAGGATATCGGTACGCCCGGTCAGCCAACGCCCGATGCTTTCCAGGCCTGTCTGACAAGGTTCTGGTTAAAAGTCTATTTCACGATGAAATGCATCTGGCGGGAAGACCTCTGGCGGGCCAAACACTATGATTGGCAGGCAAAACAGGAATTGCTGCAAATGCTGGGGTGGTATGCCGCTCTCTGCGAGGGGCAGAAGGGGTTTACCACCATGGAAGGCGACCAGATCATTACCTGGGTAAATACCAACACCTACTCCGCTCTAAGGAACACCTTTGGTCACTTTGATCGAGCGGATAGCTGGCGCGCCCTGAAAGAGACGATCCGCTTATTCACCCAGATAGCAAAGGCGACCGCCGTTGAAATAGCGTTCGAATATCCCCAGGATCAGGAAACAAAATTTGACTTGCTCATGAACAGGTTGATCGCTGATCCTCAAAATTGATTCCTTAAAATTTTTCGCGAGCGATTGTGGAAGCACACGAATTTATGTTATACTGGATTCGTGATTAAAACACCTAAATCTGAATTTTCCTCTCACCCCTGGTTTACGCCGGCCGGGGGTGTTCGTTTTTTAATGGCAGGTACTAGAGGTTTAGGCAATCAGGAATTCGGTTTTAATTGATCGTTTTTTTGAATGTTGCGTATTAATGTGATGATGCGAATGAGCAAGGCTTCCCCTTGAGGGGAAGCTGTCTGCGAAGCAGACTGATGAGGTGGATAATTAATCGTAGTAGTCATTAATATTTACAAAAACTCATTTTTTAATAAAAACAGTTGCATTTTGTTAAAAGCATCACGAATAAAAAGACTTGGTTGATGCATATCTTCCTTAATTAGGAAAACGACCTCAAAACAATGACTTGGCACCTCATCCGGTGCTGCGCACCGCCTTCCCCTCAAGGGGAAGGCTCAATTAATGGATTCTTATCTAATCTCCATTCCCTTGACATTCATTTTGCGCTCTGGTATATTCCTTATTGATAATATTTTTCAATAAGGAATGTCCATGAATCTTCAAAAGAAACTGAACCAGGCAGGTCTGCGGCATACTCATGCCAGGCAAGTGGTGATGTCCATTCTTGAGGAGGCAACTATCCCCCTCTCTCCGCAGAGCATCTATCAACGGTCTCTGGAAAAAAACGAGGATATCGGCCTGGTTTCTGTCTATCGGACACTGGAACTGCTCGATGAATTTTCACTGATCCGCCGGGTACACGGTCGGGAGGATTGCCATGGCTATGTTTTGGCTTCCCCCGGGCACCATCATCACCTCGTATGCCGCGAATGTGAAAAGGCGGTCGAATTCACCGGTGGAGACGACCTTTCCGGATTGTTGAATCGGATCCAGCAGGAAACGGGTTTTGAAGTTGAGGGGCACCTTTTACAGCTCTTTGGGCTTTGCCCCGAATGTCAAAAAGGAAAGGAAAACCATGCATAGGAAATTCAATACAATCAAAATGGTCACAATGCTGTCCATCCTGGTCATCGCGCTGGCCGCCTGTCAGACGGCAACCCCCGCAGAGACGACCGATATAAAAAAAAACCAGGTCACCGTCAGCATCGTGCCCCTGGCATACTTCGTCGAGCGGATCGGTGGAGATTTTGTTGCGGTGAACATCATGGTCGCTCCGGGTGCATCACCCCATACGTACGAACCGACTGCCGACCAAATGAAAGCGCTGTCCGATTCTGACGTCTTCTTCAGTATTGGTGTGGAATACGAAGACGTTTGGCTTCCCCGTTTTGAGGAAATCAACCCGGACTTGCCGGTTGTTGACAGCAGCGAGGGAATAATCCGAATTGCGATGACGGAAGAACATGAACACGAAGGGGAAACCGAAGAGGAACACGAGGGCGAGGAAGAACAGGAGGAAGGGCTTGACCCGCATGTCTGGTTGTCTCCGGCGAATGGTAAAGTGATTGCTGCCAATGTTTTGGAGGCACTGAGCGACCTTGATCCATCGCACGCTGACGCCTACCAGGCTAACGCCGAAAGCCTGATTGCCGATATTGACCAGTTGGATGCAGACATTAAAGAGACCCTATCCAATATTGATCAAAGGACCTTCATGGTCTTCCATCCAGCCTGGGGTTATTTTGCCCACGACTACGGTCTGGAGCAAATCGCTGTACAGATTGAGGGACAGGATCCCAGTGCCAGTGAATTGGCTGGCTTTGTGGACACCGCTCGTGAGCACAATATCAAGGTCATTTTCGTCCAGCCATCTTTCAGCACCGAAGATGCCCAGGCGATTGCCCAGGAAATCGATGGGGAGATCGCCTTCATTGATCCCCTTGCTGAAGATTGGTTATCGAACCTGCAATCCGTCGCTCAAGCTTTTGCAGCGATCCTCGCACCCTAGGTTTGCAAGAGTATAATTAACATTTCTCATCAAAGGAAAAAATGAGGCAAAGTTTGTCAAACGAAAAACGATTCTCCGGGCCGCTGGTCGAAATTACCCAACTCAATGCAGGTTATGATGGTGAAACCATCCTGGATGACATTAACCTGAACATCGAACGGGAAGACTTCATCGGCCTGATCGGACCCAACGGCGGCGGCAAGACCACCTTATTGAAGGTCATCCTCGGCCTGCTGCCCCCAAAAAAGGGTACGGTCCGGGTGATGGGTGAATCGCCCCAGCAGGCTCGGAGATATATCGGGTATGTCCCCCAGTTCACCGTATACGATTCGGATTTCCCCATCAGCGTTCGGGATGTCGTGCGAATGGGCCGGCTTGGACCGGCTCGTCTCTTCAAACCCTATACCGCCCATGATGATGCCATTGTGAATGAACGCTTGGACTGGGTGGAGCTGGGTGATCAAAAAGATCGGGCGCTCAGCGAGCTTTCCGGCGGCCAGCGGCAACGGGTCTATATCGCCCGTGCCCTGGCCGGGGAACCGGAACTCCTTTTACTGGATGAACCAACCATCAGTGTGGATGTTGAAGCCCGGACACATATCTACGACCTGCTCCACAAGATCAACGAACTTGGAGTCACCATCCTGCTGGTCTCCCATGACCTGAACGTTATTTCCAGTTACGTTAAAACCATCGGCTGCCTGAACCGCACCCTGCATTATCACGGGGAGAAGCAAGTGACTGCGGAAATGTTGAAAACCGGTTACAACTGCCCGGTTGACCTGATTGCGCACGGTCTCCCCCACCGGGTATTGGCCGAACACGAGGGACGGTAGCCGATGATCGAAATGCTCAGTTACGGTTTCATGCGCAATGCTTTGCTGGCCGGTGTCCTGGTCAGCCTGGCCTGCGGCGTGATCGGCACCCTGGTTGTCCTCAAAAGGATGGTCTTCATCTCTGGCGGCGTGGCTCACACCGCATACGGCGGTGTTGGGTTGGCGTTCTACCTTGGCGTCAATCCCATTCTTGGTGCAATCACCTTTAGCCTGGCAGCTTCCCTGCTGATGGGTTATATCCAACGCAAAACCCGCCAGCGGCCGGACACCCTGATCGGCGTGATGTGGGCCATCGGGATGGCAATCGGTATCATTTTTGCCGACCTCACTCCCGGGTATAAAGCCGACCTGATGAGTTACCTTTTTGGCAGTATTCTCGCAGTCACCTCAACCGATCTCTGGTTGATGTTGATCGTGGATGTGATTGTGGTGGTTGTTGTTGCGCTGTTCTTCAAGGAATTTCAGGCGACGTCCTTTGACGAAACCTTCGCCCGGGCCCGGAATTTACCTGTGGATCTACTGTACATCATTTTAATCACCATGATCGGTCTGTCCGTGGTGATGCTCATGCGGGTCGTCGGGCTGATTATGATCATTGCCCTCCTGACGGTCCCGGCTGCCATCGGCGCCATGTTCCTGAAACACATGGGTAAGATCATGTGGCTGGCGACTGGGTTAAGCCTGGTCTTCACCACCGGCGGATTAATCCTCTCATATTTCTTCAATCTGACCTCCGGAGCCACAATCATTCTTGTATCCGGAACCGCATACCTGATTTCGCTTCTCGTCCGCCGGTTGTGCAAGCGTTGCCCGGAATAACCTCTGATCTCCCTTCATTACAGCTCATCAGTGCCAATTCAAATCTCAGATTATAATAAGGATCAGATGACATTCAGCCTCGGTTTATAAGGTGTAAAAAGGAGGTCCAAATGAAACATCAATTCTTCTGGACAGCACTGTTGGTAATATTAGCCGTTGGGATCCTGGCAGCCTGCACACAGGCTGCAACAGACACGCCGGCTGCTGATAAATCGGAAGCGGAAATCCTGATTGATGAACGCTGCAGTACTTGTCACTCTGCCAGTAAAGTTTATTCGGAAACTCTGACCCGGGAACAGTGGTTATCTGTTTTTGAAGACATGATCGCCAAAGGCGCAGATGTCGACGAGACAGAAACGACAATTATGATTGATTGGCTTGTCTCCGGCAACTAAATCCTGAAGTTTTCCAATCCCATCCTTCAACGGATCTTGAACCACCTCGGCAGAAAATTCGGCAGCCGGGGTCAACAAGAGATGGACGGGATGGGGTTTTTATTGTATGCTTAAAACCTGCACTAAAAACTCAGACCCAAGGAGGTAGAACGTGATCAAAGATATTCTGCGTGAAGCGGCGGAACGAATGCAAGCCGCCCTGGACTCACTCGAAGAAGATTTTTCCGCCATCCGCACCGGACGGGCATCCCCTGCATTGGTTGAACGCCTGAGTGTTGAGTATTACGGAACCAACACGTCCATGATCCAATTAGCCTCCATCAGCGTTCCCGAGCCGCGGCAACTCCTGATTCGCCCCTTCGACCCGGCCTCTCTGAAGGATATTGAACGGGCAATCCTCGTCTCCGACCTGGGACTGACTCCCAATAATGACGGCAAAGTGATCCGGCTGAATCTACCTCAGCTCACAGAAGACCGCCGCAAAGAACTCGTGCGTATCGTGCATAACCGCATGGAAGAGACTCGGGTAAGGATCAGAAACGTTCGGCGAGACCTGATCAAGGACCTTCGCGATTTTGAAAAAGAAGGCCTGATCTCCGAAGACGACCAGGAGCGCGGTGAAAAAGAACTGCAGGACCTGACCGACAAGTTAACCAAAAAAGTAGATGAGATCGGTGAACAAAAAGAGAAAGAGATCATGGAAGTCTGATAACCCATGCCATCTAAACCCACTCAACCTTTATGCGACGTCATTCCCGAACACATCGCCATTATCATGGACGGCAA
>DPKV01000115.1 GCA_003542325.1 Anaerolineaceae bacterium | reverse complement strand
GAGGTCCGGGTGGAGGGTTCATAGAACAGGTTCGCCAGGATCTTGCCTTTGAGGAGGTCAAAGGAACCGACCCGGGCCACCATCTCATACATCTCATGGGCCACGTCGAAGATATAGTCCAACTTCTCCCGGTTAAATTGGTTGACGGAGAGGATATCCTGTCCGTAGAAGGCGGAATCCTGCTGGTCGCCAAAGGGCAGGTGGGGATTGTTCCCGTGAATGGGGGGTGTAAAACTGGTCATTTCATTCTCCTTATCAAATAAAAACGGTGTTCCACATCAACAGACGCAACCTTTACGCGCCGAAATTAGCGTATCCTTTGCCCCGACCCCTTTTTAGCCAGGACCTGACCATCCTCAAAAGCCGTCTCACCGCGCAGCACCACCCGGCGGACCAGGCCGTGGACCCGCATCCCTTCATAAGGCGTCCAGCCCGCCCGGGAGTGCATGTACTTGCTGCTGAGGGTGACCGCCGCGTCAGGGTCCACTTCCACCCAGGTTTCAGGTTGCTCCGGGATGCCAAAGATGCGCCGGGGGTTGGTGCTCATCCGAGCGATCAGGCCTTCCAGGGTCAGGCGTCCTTCATGGACCGCGTTCAACAGCAGCGACAAGGCCGTTTCCAACCCAGGGAAGCCTGGAGGCGGCGTTTCACCATCCTTCTCAGCTGCGGTGTGCGGGGCGTGGTCGGTGGCAAAGCAGTCGATCACATCCAGGTTCGCCCAGAGCGCATCCACATCCGCCTGCGTGCCCAGCCGGGGGCGGACTTCCTTGCGCCCACCCGTCAGATCCTTTTCAGTCAGGAACAAGTGATGCGGCGTGACTTCGCAGGTGATCTTCAGGCCGCGGGACTTCGCATCCCGAACCAGCAGAATATCCTCCCGCGTGGCGACGTGTGCCAGGTGCAGCGGACGGTCCGTGATGGCGCTCATCAGGATCGCTGCTGCCAGCGTCCGGCCTTCGGCGTGCGCCACCAGGGGTCGGTTCGCGGGCCAGGCCTGAAAATGCACCCTCCAAATGGACATCTCATCGAGCCGCAGCGCACCATAGGTCTGGTCAAGATAAAGTTTCAGCCCGGCGCTCCGGTCTGCGCAGGCAGCGGCCGCCTCCGCGTTATCCGGACCGGCGCCCAGATACTGGGCGTAATCGCACCGAGCTTTCTCGGAGGCAAGACCATACGCTGCTTCAAGCGATTCCCCATCCACCACGGGCGGCTGGGTGTTGGGCATGGCCAGCACCTGGGTGAATCCGCCGGCCAGGGCCGCAGCCGTGCCGCTGTCCCAATCTTCCTTATGGGTTGCGCCGGGTTCACGCATATGAACGTGAGGGTCTACCAAGCCGGGTAATCGCATCCTAACTCCCAGACACAAAAAAAGAGAGCCGATAAAGGCTCTCTCAAAGACTAAATAAATGCCACGGCGAGCGTGGCAGGGTAACATTCAGCGACGGGGACAATAATTTTTAATCGCATAATTCTTGAATTATTCTATGAGTTTTTTGGATTCTGTCAAGGCAGATTTACCAAGTCAATTAATTATCATTCCTCCAGTGCAAAAGGCAGTCCACGTTCATGGCAAATATCCTTGATCACATCCCGGCCGGAAGCACAGGAAAGCTCCACATTGCCGCCGGGTTCCACCCAATGCCCGATCATATGGAAATTCGCGAGACCGGGCAGGGTCTTATCCATCCCCTTGCCCATCATCATGCTCATTTTACGGTTGGTCAACGCCCAGCCGGCAAACGCCCCGCGCCAGTTGCCGGTATAGCGCTCATAAGTGACCGGTGTAGCCACATCCACCACTTCAACAGCTTCCCCCAATCCGGGAAAACGTCTATCCAGGGCATCAATGACAATCTCAACAACCTCATCCTTATGCTGCCGGTAGCGTGTCTTATCCTTCCACAGCCAGTGCCAGTAATCCGGATCGGCCGCGCACCAGATGGACAGAGCGCTTTTGCCCTCCGGCGCCATGTGGGGATCGAAACAGTAATGCTTGAGCACCAGCCGGTCATGCTTGATATTTCCCAGCCAGACCGGTTCCGCCAGTGGGAAATTCATCATCGGGGGCTGGTCTGAGAAATCCATCGCCACCCCCAGAGACACCTGCAGGATGGATTGGCAGGGTACCATTCCGCCCGAGATGTTCTACATCTCATAGATGGTCGACTGGAAACCGTTCAACTGAGCGTAAATCCCGGCGGAAAGCCCCGCCACATCAGCACCAATGATTAATGTTTCTGGTTTTGGGGACATGTTTTCATCTCTCAATCAACTTGCTACCTAAACAGACGAACTCATTCCAGTAAAGCCAAAATTCTTGAAATCCTGTAATGCTTTCCTTAGATTATAAACAAATTCACTCAACTATACTCTAAAGAAACCAGACATTCGAGCTAATTCTCAAATATAATTACCTGACAGTATTGATTTTCTCACCATTGATAACGAAAAAGGTCTCATGAAGAATTTAGAAGCCATCATCTCACAAATGACACTGGAAGAAAAAGCCGCCCTGTGCACCGGCGCCACCGCCTGGACGACAACACCCATCGGACGCCTGGATGTGCCGGAATTATTTATGGCTGACGGGCCGCATGGCGTCCGCCGGGTTGTCGATATCTCGGAATTGAACCAGCAAAGCCTGCCAGCCACCTGCTTCCCCACAGCTTCCTGCCTTGCGTCAACTTGGGACGTGGACCTGATCCACACAATGGGGGAAGCTCTGGCCGAGGAGTGCATTGCCCTGAACGTGGATGTTTTACTGGGTCCGGGGGCCAACATGAAACGCTCCCCACTCTGCGGGCGNNAGCAAAGGCGTGGGCACCTCCCTCAAGCACTTTACCGCAAACAATCAGGAATACCAACGGTTTTCCATCAGCGCCGAAGTGGATGAACGCACACTGCGTGAGATCTACCTGCCAGCCTTTGAGAAAGCCGTCAAACGGGCGAAACCCTGGACGGTGATGTGCGCTTATAACAAGCTCAACGGCGAATACTGTTCCGAACATCACACGCTACTGACCGAGATCCTCAAAAACGAATGGGGATTTGAGGGGTTTGTGGTCTCGGATTGGGGCGCAGTGCATGACCGCGTGGCTTCCCTCAAAGGCGGTTTGGACCTGGAAATGCCTGGCCCGCAGGATACCCGCGTCAAGGCCGTGATCGAAGCCGTCAAATCTGGCGAATTGGAAGAATCCGTTCTGGACGAATCGGTTCGGCGCATCCTGGGGATCATCGCCAAGGCCCAGGAGACCCCCAAAGGCGGCGCCTTTGACATTAACGCCCACCACGAATTGGCCCATCAGATTGCCAATGAAGGCATGGTATTGCTCAAAAATGAGGGATTACTCCCCCTCAAAGAGCCGCAGCATATCGCTGTCATCGGTCACTCAGCCCAGGAAGCCCATTTCCAGGGCGGCGGCAGCTCTCACATTAACCCGACGAAAGTAACCGTTCCTTTTGTGGCGCTTCAGGAAGCCGCCGGAGATGCCGAACTGACCTTTGCCGAAGGTTACCCAGCCGACGACTCTTTCCGCCAGGACCTGATCGACCAGGCGGCCGCCATCGCTCAAACCGCAGATGTGGCCGTCCTGTATGTCGCCCTGCCAAGCTATATTGAATCGGAAGGGTATGATCGGTCCCACCTCGACCTGACCCCACAGCAAATCGCGCTGATCAAGGCCGTTGCAGCAGTCCAACCCAATACGGTCGTGGTGCTCAATAACGGCGCACCGGTTGCGATGAGTGACTGGATCAATGACGTGGCGGCAGTGTTGGAAGGCTGGATGATGGGCCAGGCTGGCGGCGTTGCGATTGCGGACGTGCTTTTCGGCAAAGTTAACCCGTGCGGTAAACTGGCCGAGACTTTTCCTCTCAAGCTGGTGGATACGCCGGCCTATCTCAACTGGCCGGGCGGGGCAGGCGAAGTCCGTTATGGTGAAGGCCTTTATATTGGCTATCGCTATTATGACGCCAAACAAATGCCGGTACTGTTCCCCTTCGGTTACGGTCTGAGTTACACATCTTTTGAATACAGCAATGTAAAAGTTTCTTCAAAGACCTTCAAAGACGTTGATGGCCTGACTATCTCCCTGGATATCACCAACACTGGCGATCTGCCGGGGGCAGAAATTGTTCAGGTTTATGTTCACGACCGCGAATCAGAATTGGCCCGCCCTGAAAAAGAATTAAAGGGATTCGCTAAAGTTAACCTCCAACCCGGTGAAACGAAAAAGGTCTCCATCCCCCTGGATTTCCGCTCCTTTGCCTACTATCATCCCAAACACCACCAGTGGATCACTGAAAGCGGGGACTTTGACCTGTTGATCGGTGCATCTTCCGTCGACATACGGCATATCGAAACCGTGACTTTGAAATCAAGCATCCTCCTGAAAAGCCTTTTGGATCGGGAGTCAACCGTCGGTGAATGGCTGAATGATCCCAAGGGAAGGGTTGTTTTAAATCCCATCATGTCAAGATTACTGGAGGAAAGTCAGCATCTGTTTGGGAACGGCGATGAAGATAAGGAAACCAGCAACAGGACTATCCTTATGATGGTCAACGGCATGCCCCTGCCCAGTGTCCTCATTTTCCAGCAAGAGCTGCTGGACGGTCCGGTGGATCAAATCGTGGATGAACTCCTGCGACAGGTTCATCAATGAAAAGCACCCGGCAGGGCGGGATCGTCTACAGCGCTGTACTGACCTTCACCGGCATGCTTGGGATTTCCAGCGTGTTCACGCAAGGGACCGGCGCGGAAGCCGCTTTCGAAGTGATCCCGCTGCTGGTCCCGCAGGGCTGGGCGATGAGCGCCATCGAATCTGCCTGGCGCGGGGACCTGGAAAATACGCTGTTGTTCACAGGAGGCATGTTCGTCCTGGCAACCGTGTTCTTTGCCATCGGCAACACCCGTTTCAAAAAGCGGTTCGCCTGAGAGGTATGCTATGAAATCTTTTGATATTGCCATTAAAGACCTTTACCAGATATTAAAAGATTGGAAGCCCACCATCTTCCAGATCGCGGCCCCGACCCTTTTCACCCTGCTGTTCGGCTTTATGTTCGGCGGGTTTGGTGACCCCTACGCCAACGTTGACAACCAGCTGCCCGTTAAAATTGCGGCTGAAGAACAAACACCACTTACGGCATATCTCACTAATTTTCTGGAAAATTCAAAGGTCCTTCGGGTCGAATCCATCGTGGAAACCACAAAACTCGATCAACTCAAACAAGCGGTTGCGGATAATAATCTCGCTGCTGTTCTTGTTATCCCGGAAGGCTTCAGCGACCAACTCCAATCCACGGGTAAAGTGATGCTGGACGCCATCCTGAAAGAAAACACGACAGCCGGCATGACAGTCCTTCAGGAAATTCAGTCCATCTCCAGCCGGGTGCAGACTGCGGCGAACGCAGCCGCCCTGACCGTGATTGTATATTCACAAACTGCGGGGGAGGTTGAACCTTCCATTGAGGATTCACTGTTCAGTGCAGCTTTCGAGGAAGCTCTTCGTGCATGGGATACGCCCCCGGTCACCGCTTTGAAAACCCAAACCGCGCCGGATGGGAGTTAGGCGACCTCAGAAGAGAATGCCTTTGCCCAATTGCTGCCGGGGATGATGGCCCAGTTTGCCATTGCCGGGTTGATGGGAGCAGCGACCATCATCGTTCAGGAACGCAAGTCCGGCGCTTTTGACCGGTTGTTAGGCACTGCCGTCCCCAGGCTTTCAATCCTCACGGGTCACCGGCTGGCCATGTTCGTGATGATCTTCCTGCAATTCATCATTCTCGTGATCTTCGGCCAGTTTTTCCTGCGGCTTGATTTCTTTGCCGCTCCGGGTGCGACACTGCTGCTCTCCGTTGCAAGCTGTGCTTTTGTTACCGGCCTGGGATTGCTGATCGGCATCGTTTCCAAAGAACCCGAACACAGCACCATCCTTTCCTTGATCCCCATGTTCATCTTCTCCGGTCTGGGCGGCGCCTGGGTCCCGTTGGATATCCTGGGAGAACAAGTCCGGCAGGTATCACGCTTCACACCGGTCTACTGGATCATGACCGGTTTCAGGGAGATCCTCCTGCGGGGCTGCAAACTGGCGGACGTCCAAATGTCCCTCCTGGCCCTGCTGGGTTTTTCCATGTTGTTCTTTGTCCCGGCAGTGATCCTTTTTTATCGCAGGCGGAGTTAAACCTATAGACCCCGGGGATTTTTAAAAATCCCCGGGGTCTGATTGCTCTTAACGCGTATATCCCAATCCGGTTTCTTTATCCCTATCCATTTTCCCAACCCCGCAGGGTTGCCCGGTAAAGCGCACGTTCGAAATAACTGCCCTTTAATGAGAGATCATCATAGCCTTTTGCAAACAGGACAGGCATCATCGGGTTCAACTGTTGACCGTAGTGGGTCATACAGGCTTCCGGATGAAAACCCGGCCAGGAATAACAGGAGACGGTCGTCCGGCGGTGTTCAGCCGGCACCCCCGGCGCCACCGTCGCCTCCCAATTGGGATCGTCCGGATGAAATACATACTGGTTCAGATCGCCTTTCGGGATGCCTTCGATGCCGCGTACAACGGGGGGATCGGTCTCTGGCAGATATGGGTCAACCGAGAGGTCAACAACGATTGTATGTTCCGGGAGATGCTTAATCCAGGTATTGGGGATCACCGGTTGAGCCGGATTTCGCCGCTGCGTGGCATCTACCAGGATATCGGTCTTGTTCAGCAAGCTCAGGACCTCATCCGGATGATTGGTCAGGTTGCGGCCAACCGCCCGGCAGACCGCCCCCGGTCCGCCTCGTTCAATGTGCTTGTTATTCCGCTCAACATTCCCAAGATGAACCGCAGCGTCAACCACATGACGACCGACCATCCCTGTCCCCAACTGCAGGACGCGGATCGGCTTGCTGTCCGGCCGGACCAGCCCGGGCCATCTCTCCTCCAGTAAATCAAACGCCACTTCCAATCCATTCCAGGCCACCGCACGCATATTTTCGACGAGGCGCACATCATTATCATTAACAATGTTGTCCAATGAAATGGTCTTCAAGCCCATCTTTTTGAAGATGGGTATCCGGTTGGGATGGGTTGGGTAATGCAGCATGGACATCAGGATCGTCCCGGGTTTCATCCGCTCGAAATCATCGTCCGGGGAACGCAGGATCAAAACCAGATCCTGCTCAAAGGCGTCCTGGCGGGTACCATAAGAGATCTTCGGGTTCCCCTGACGGTATTCCGCCTTATCAAAACCTGAGCGGGAGCCGTAACCTTCTTCAATCACCATGGACTCTCCCAACTCAGCCATACGTTGGATAAAATCCGGCAGGAATACGCGTTTCTCGCCAGCCTCCAGTTCCATGCGCGGGAATCCGATCGACTTTGGTGAGGTCATAGGTGTCTATCCTTTCATTATGACATTGTATGTTGTGTTGCCAGGGCACACCCTTTGGCACTGAACACATCTGCAAAACAATTAACTTTTACAGATGGAACTGCGTTGCCCTGAATTTAATTAATCCATCAGCCAGTGTGCAGTTGTTATAATTTCCTGCTAACCAACACAAATAAGTATACCGGGTAGGACAAAGCTTTGGTGATAAAAAAANNTATGAAATTCGCTTCGTGACTGATTACCACAAAAGAAAAAACGGTGCGCACAAAAGAGGTGCACACCCTACAACTATCATCACGCATTTAATAAAATCCCCAATGATAAATTGCCCCAATCTCTGGATAGCCTTATAATTTAATCACCTGAAAGTTCACCAAAAACCAACCGAATAAGGAGAAACCCATGTCCAAACCCCGCCCCGTACGGGCCCCCCGCGGCACACAACTCACCTGTAAATCCTGGCTGACCGAGGCCCCTTACCGGATGATCCAGAACAACCTGGACCCGGAAGTGGCCGAGCGCCCGGATGACCTGGTCGTCTACGGCGGCCGGGGGCAGGCTGCGCGCAGTTGGGAAGCCTTTGATGCGATCCTCGCCACCCTGAAGGACCTGGAGGAAGACGAGACCATGCTGGTCCAGTCCGGCAAGCCGGTGGCGGTCTTCAAGACCCACCCCGACGCCCCCCGGGTGATGATCGCCAATTCCAACCTGGTACCCCATTGGGCCACCCAGGAACACTTCGATGAACTGGCCGCCAAAGGGCTGATCATGTACGGCCAGATGACCGCCGG
>DPKV01000189.1 GCA_003542325.1 Anaerolineaceae bacterium | reverse complement strand
GACCAAAAACGCAAGGTTGGTCTGGTCACATCGGGATTGACTTACACCATCCTCCCGCCTGAACGCGGTGAACGACAATTAGGGAAAATCCTGGAGACCCTTTCGGTGATCCAGCCTGAAGGCGATATGCCGCTTTGGGGATTGATCAGCTCGCAGTTGGGCCATCTGGTCAGAGGCAGCACCGTAATCCTGATCACGCCGTCATCGGATGAGAAATTAATGACGGTGGTTTTGGAGTTGGTCCAGCGGGGAATTATGCCAATCGTGATCCTGCTGGATGCGACCAGCTTCGGTGGACAAAGGGGCGAGAAACAGTTGGAAAACCAGTTGTTTCAAAAGGGTATTCAAACGATCTCGATTAAGGCTGGGGATGACTTGAGAACCGTTCTGGAAAGCCCCAAACAGGTCATTAATGGGCGTTTATTTGCTCAAACCTAAGGGATCACCCGCTTGGTGGAAATAAAATATTATAAAATACTTGTTGTCAATAACTAAAATTGGATACGCAGGATTTATTCTGAGGCGATTGACTAATCGCAGGGTCGACGGTACACTTTGTGCAGTTTATCGCACAATGACCCTTTTAATCCTATGGTATAATTGCGGCGATTAATTGGTAATGCACACATTACCAATCTTGTTTAATAAGGAGTCCTGGTTTGGCATTTAATCCCCTCAATTGGCTCTGGGGTCTATTTTCCCTCGATATCGGCATCGATCTAGGAACAGCAAATACATTAATTAATGTTCGTGGAAAGGGCATTGTTATTAATGAGCCTTCCTGGGTGGCGATTGAGAAGCGAACCCGGGAACCCCTTGCCATAGGTGCCCAGGCAAAAGCCATGGTCGGCCGGACGCCGGCGAATGTGGTTGCGTTACGCCCTTTGCGTGACGGCGTGATCTCTGAGTACGATATTACACAGGCAATGCTGGAATACTTTATTGGAAAAGCTCACCAGCAAAGCATTGTTCCTTTGCCCAAGCCACGCGTAGTGATTGGGATCCCTTCCGGAGCGACTGAAGTGGAGAAACGGGCTGTCTTTGACGCAGCCATGGCTGCCGGCGCCCGGGAAGTTTATTTGGTCCACGAGCCTTCAGCGGCAGCAATTGGCGCCGGTTTACCGGTCAATGAAGTCCAGGGCACCATGATTGTCGACATTGGGGGCGGTACGACCGAAGTTGCCATGATCTCCATGGGTGGGGTAGTTGTATCCCGCTCTTTGCGCGTCGCCGGAGATGAACTGGACCAGGACATCATTAATTACGTTAGAAATAAATACAACTTATTCATCGGCGAGAGGATGGCAGAGAAGGTCAAATTGGCGATCGGGTCTGCTTATTCGATGAAAGAAGAGAAAACGCTGGATGTTCGTGGACGGAACCTTGTCACAGGACTTCCGGAAGCTATCGAAATCTCATCCGTTGAAATTCGGGAAGCCATGTCCAGCTCAATTGCGGTAATCGTGAAGACGATCCGGGACGCATTGGATGAGGCGCCGCCAGAGATCCTGGCTGACCTTATGGACAGCGGCATTTGCCTGGCAGGTGGTACTTCACAAATGCGAAATCTGGCCGAGCGCTTGACGAATGACCTGCATGTGCGGGTCTGGGTTTCTGAAGATCCGATGACCTGTGTGGCACGGGGGTGCGGTATTATATTGGATAATCTGGATGAGTTTTCAAGTTTCCTGGTAGGAATCGAAAGAGAACCCACAAGACGGACATTATCTTAATCCTTGACTTTTTTTCATCAATGTCTATAGCAGAAATCCTCGATCCCTAATAAATTCAAGGATCGGTTAACCATGAAATTTCTTAAATCTAAAAACATTCAAACGTTCATTATCATCGCATTGGTCGCCGGGGTTTTCTTCCTATCCCTCAGCGGATATCTGACCCCTGTTTTCAACCTCTCATTAAACCCCTTAATTTCCTTCCAGAGCTGGCTTTCAGTGCGTTATCTCTCAGCAAAGGACTTCCTGACCGCTCCCCGTGAACTGACTACGATCAGGGAGCAAAACGCGCTTCTGGAATCACAGGTTACCCAACTTCAAACCCAGCTCATCCAGTTGGAAGAACAATTGAGTGAAGCTCAGGTCTGTTTTACTCTCCTGGATTTTGCCAGGACCAATCCGCAGTATGAGTATATTGCTGCGACCGTTATTGGGCGCGAAATCAGTCCTTTCCAGCAATACATCTTCATTGACAAGGGAACAAACGATGGTGTCTTGTATGGGATGCCGGTTGTCACTCAGCAAGGTCTGGTTGGCCGAATCGATGCTGTTATGGCCAACGCAGGGAGGATTAAACTGATTACTGACTCCACGTCCGTTGTGAATGTCTTTTTACAATCCGCAGGCACTGAAGCACAGTTGTATGGTTCATTGACAGGTGATGTGACTCTGGATTTGATTCCGTTGGAGGAAGTGGTCGAAGTGGGAGATGTTGTGCTGACTTCCGGCCTGGGAGGGAATTACCCACCGAACATCTTTGTCGGTCAAGTCCTATCCACGCAAAAGCTCGACAACGCCCTGTTCCAAACGGCTGTTGTTCAGCCGATTGTGGATTTTTCGAGCATTAATGCTGTGCTTGTGATTGCCAATTTTCAGGCTGTAGATTATTCTCCTCTACTCCCGGAGGAATAAGCTTGATCGCACAACTGGTATGCCTTCTCCTCCTCATTATCTTTTATATGCTGCAAACAGCCATTTTTTCCCAGATGCCCCTTATCTCGGGCACGGCGGATTTGATTTTACTGTTTTTCGCAGCCTGGACTTTGCAGGAGCGGGTGAAGTATCGATGGATCTGGGTTGTGATCGGCGGGCTGGCGATCAGCGCCATTTCAGCCATGCCTTTATTCGCCCCGTTAATTGGTTACGCCGGCGTATATGGTATCTCAAAGCTCCTGCAGCGCAGGGTTTGGCAAGCCCCCATCCTGGCGATGTTCATCGTGACCCTTGCAGGCACTCTATTTCAACATGGTGTTTATATCCTTTCTCTCCAGGTCAGTGGCGCTCCAATATCCTGGGGAGTCAGCCTGGATCATGTCATTCTTCCTAGCATATTAATGAATCTCCTGTTTGCTTTGCCCATGTATGCCCTGGTGAATGATGTGGTAGGCCGGTTATACCCTTTGGAGGTGGAACCGTGAATTTGTTTCCTCAACGTAATAAATATCTGGAAAACTGGCGTTTTCTTGTTCTCTATATCCTGATCGCCTTAATATTTGGTTTTTTCCTTTTCCGGCTGTTCGATATCCAAATCCTGCAGGGGGAGGATTTTATTGCACAAGCGGATGCAAACAGGACCACAACCATTTATGATTATTCGGTCCGGGGAACGATCTATGATCGGAACGGATATGTCCTGGCGCAAAATGTCCCATCATATGACGTGGTGGTGATCCCGGCCTATCTCCCGGATGACGAAGGGGATATACAACGCATATTCCGGGAATTGTCTGAACTGATAGATATTCCCATCACTACCGGCGGCGCGGACGAAGATGTTGTCCGGAGTTTCACGCCTTGTTATAACGACCTTGGTATTTCTGAAATTGTTTATATTGCCACAACGAACTGGCCATATCAGGCCACAGGCGTGCAATGTGATGTTTCAAAAGAAGTGGCAATGACTGTGATGGAAAAGGCGGCGGATTGGCCTGGGATCGAAATTGAGATTACGCCTGTTCGCCAATACCCAACCGGGTCGTTGACGGCCGAGATCATTGGTTTTTTAGGGCCGATACCGGCAGCGTTGGAGGATTATTACGTCGAACAGGGTTTTGTCCTCAATCGGGATAAAGTGGGGTATGCAGGCGTTGAACAGTCTCTAAATGATATTCTCTCAGGGAAGAACGGGACCCGGACGATTGAAGTGAATGTGTCCGGTGAAGAGATTCGAAACCTTGAAGAACCCATTGACCCAATCCCCGGGAATGACGTCTACCTGACCATTGATACCCGCCTGCAATCCATTGCCCAGGAAGCTTTGCTGGCCCAGATGGATGAGTATAATTTTTATAAAGGATATACAACCGTAAACAGCGGCGTGGTGATTGCCATGATTCCAAAGACTGGAGAGGTGCTGGCTTTGGTTTCCATCCCGACCTATGAAAACAACCGGATGGAAAAGTATATCCCTGGGTATTACTATGAACAACTGGCGGCTGACCCACAACGGCCGTTATTCAACCAGGCGATTTCATCGGAACTTCCCCCCGGTTCAGTTTATAAGATGGCGCCGGCATTGGGCATCCTAAATGAAGGTGTGGTTACGCCGGAATATGAGATCAACGATCCAGGTTTGATTACCATTTTGGAAAAATATTACGAAAACGATCCCGGTACACCACGGCAATACGTTTGTTGGGACCGAAACGGGCATGGGATGGTTAATTTCATGTGGGGGGTTGCCTGGTCTTGTGACGTCTACTGGTACAAGGTGGGCGGCGGTTATGAGGATGAAGTCCCGGGAAATGGTTTGGGAATCTGGCGCATGGGGGAATATGCGCGGGCGATTGGCTATGGAATCACGACCGGGATTGAACTGCCCGGCGAGGCAGATGGGTTGATCCCCGACCCTACCTGGAAACGGACGACATTGGGTGAGAACTGGTCAATAGGGGATACCTACATTGCGACGATGGGTCAGGGCTACGTTTTGGCCACACCTTTGCAGGTCGTGAATTCAATTGCTACCATTGCCAATGGCGGTAAACTGATGAACATCACCCTGGTGAATAGGGTCACTGAACCGGACGGGACGATCATTCAGGAATTGGAACCTAGTTGGAAATGGGATATCACGACCGACCCGGTCATCAATGTTTATGAAGGTAACCAGGCGACAGGCGAACTGAAAACCGTTGAACCCTGGGTGATTGAATTGGCGAATGAAGCGATGCGCCTGGTGGTCACCGACGGCACAGCGGAAACTGAGTTTGCCGGGGATCCATATAATTCCGCAGGCAAGACAGGTACGGCAGAATACTGTGATGATGTTGCACAGGAAAAAGATATTTGTAAATCCGGCCTGTGGCCCGCTCATGCCTGGTATGTCGGTTATGCTCCCTGGGATAATCCCGAAATTGCTGTCGTTGCTTTCGTCTATAATGGTGATGAGGGATCGACCATCGCCGGGCCTATCGTTCGCAAGGTGATTGACGCATATTTTGAGATGAAAGCGGCGGACACGGCGAACACACCCTGATTTTCATGCGGGACATCAGAATATTGTATAATTTATCCCGTGCTGGATTTGTTCGTGGATGTTGAAAGCTGATCTGGTTGATTGAAGATGGAAATTAAAGGTACCAAAGACGGGATTCTGGTCAATTTAGAGAATCAGGATTGGTTGGAAGCGAAAGGTGATCTGGTCGGGCAAATTGATGCCCGATTGGATTTCTTTAATGGCGCTCAGTTGATTCTTGATGTTGGAAACAATGTCCTGCGGGCGAAAGAACTTGGCGAATTGCGTGATTTTCTCTCGGAAAAGGGCGTTTTGTTGTCCGGGATTATCAGCCAGTCGATTGTGACCAAAGAGACCGCTCAAATGCTGGGCATGACAACAAAATTGACCAAACTGATAGAAAAACCTGTCAAAAAGATGAAACCCCTGGATACAGTGATCGCAGGTGAAGCCGCTGTAATGATCCACCGAACCATGCGGTCTGGTTTCAAAGTGGCGTATCAGGGTCATGTGGTTGTACTGGGAGACGTCAATCCCGGCGCTGAGATCATTGCTTCCGGTTCGATTGTTGTTTGGGGTCATCTGCGTGGCATGGTCCACGCCGGCGCCGAAGGTGATGAGGAAGCCGTTGTTTGTGCGTTGGATTTATCTCCGATGCAGCTCAGAATAGGATCGCACGTTGCCGTGTCGCCACCGGAGTCCGGAAAACCGCAGCCGGAAATTGCCAGTGTCAAAGAAAATCAAATTATTGCCGAACCCTGGCAATACTAACAAGGAGATCTATGAACGGAAAAGTAGTGACCATCACCTCCGGAAAAGGCGGTGTTGGAAAAACGACCACAACTGCCAACCTGGGTATTGCCCTGGCGTCCACCGGTGACAAAGTTGTCTGCATTGACTCTGATATCGGCCTCAGGAATTTGGATGTTGTCATGGGGCTTGAAAACCGGATTGTCTATGACCTTGTCGATGCCATTGAAGGACGATGCAGAACCTCGCAGGCAATGATTCGGGATAAACAGTTTGAAACTCTTTTTCTGATTCCAGCTGCCCAAACCCGTGACAAGAACGCTGTTTCCCCCAGCGATATGGTTCGGCTATGTGATGCGCTTCGCGAAGAGTTGGATTGGATCCTGATTGATTCACCGGCAGGAATTGAGCGCGGTTTCCGAAACGCGCTTGCCCCGTCAGATGAAGTGCTGGTCGTCACTAATCCCGAGGTCTCGGCTGTCCGGGACGCGGACCGGATCATTGGTCTGGTAGAGGCGGAAGAAAAAGGCCCCGCAAAACTGATCATTAACCGGATTAATCCTGGTATGGTCAAGCGCGGTGATATGCTTTCTGCGGATGATGTGGTTGAATTGCTGGCGGTCAAGTTGATAGGAATTGTTCCTGAAGACGAAGCCGTGCTGGTGAGTACCAATCACGGTTCACCAGTTGTTTTGAACGAAAAAAGCCGGGCCGGGCAGGCCTTTGCTGATATTGCCAAGAGACTGAAAGGGGAGACCGTGCCATGGATGGATTTGGATGAAAAGGATGGATTCTTCAACCGTATTGGAAAGATGATCTCCGGAGGAAGTTGAGATGACCTCATTTCTTGAAAAGGTTGCCGGTAAAAACCGGACATCCAGTGCCAATCGAGCCAAAGAACGGCTGCACCTTGTGCTGGTCCACGACCGAACGGACCTCAGCCCAGAGGACTTGCGCTCGTTGAAAGACAGACTCATCGCGGTGATTTCTGATTATGTCCAGATTGATGCGGGGCAAACGGAGATCCAGATTGAGACGGATGGACGCGAACAAACACTCATTGCGAATATTCCACTAAAGAGCCCGCGTTCCCGGCATTGAAAGGGATCTTTATTTATATATGAATCGCAAATTCAGAGACGCCTGGCAGAATTTTGATTTCTGGCTTTTTGGTGCAGTGTTAATCCTTTCCATCATTGGGATTACATTGATCCGAAGTTCAATCGCCGGAAACCTGGACCTGGAAGAACATCCCAGACGTCAAACGATTTTCTTGGGCCTCAGCCTGGTAGTAATGTTCGTGGTTGCTGCCCTGGATTATAAATATTGGATCACACTTGTCCAACCTTTATATCTGGTTGTCATGGTCTTTCTGTTGTTTGTTTTTACCGCGGAAGCGCGTTTTGGTTCCGTCCGATGGCTCGAAGTTGGATCGATTCTGATCCAACCCGCGGAGTTGGCCAAAATCTCCATTATCTTGAGCCTTGCCAACTTTTTCGCGAACAATTACAAGGATGCCGGAAAACCCAGTACCATTTTCCGAAGTGCAGTGCTGGTCGGCGGGCTGGTTCTATGGATTTTTCTCCAGCCTAACCTGAGTACGACCATCGTTATTCTGGTGATCTGGGGAGCGTTTTTATGGATTACCGGGATCAGGATCAAATTTATCCTGATCGCTGTCGCCATTATCCTTCTTGTCCTTCTTATCGGCTTATTAACCGGATTCTCTTTTCTCGCAGATTATCAAAAGGACCGGATCACGAACTTTCTCTTTCCCGATCCTGAAGCCAGTTATGGCGAAACCTGGAATGTGGATCAGGCTCTGATCACGGTCGGGACAGGCGGCTGGTTTGGACAGGGGTATATGCAGTCCACCCAGGTTCAGTTGAGGTTCCTTAAAGTCAGGCACACGGACTTTATCTTTTCCGTTCTGTCAGCCGAGTTTGGCTTTGCCGGCGCTTCGCTGGTGATCGCATTGCTGGTCCTGGTCGTTATCCGGTGTATACGAATTGCACAACGGGCAAACGACCTCTTCGGCGCTTTGATCGCATATGGCTTTGGTGTTCTGATTTTCTTCCAGACAGCAGTGAACATTGGTGTCAACCTAAAAGTGCTTCCTGTAACCGGCCTAACCCTGCCTTTTGTCAGTTATGGCGGCAGTTCATTGTTGTCACTGATGTTAGGAATCGGGATGGTTGAGAGTGTGGCCATGCGTTCTCCATCCAAACATGCTTTATCCGAACAAAATGCAACGGGAAATTGATCAAACCCATCCTTATTTTCCAAATTGCACTATTACCTGTATTGCCCCTTGTCACTTTGCGGGGTATTTGGTAAAATATAGCCCGCGTTGAACTCTGGGGGTTCGTCTAACGGCAGGACAGCAGACTCTGAATCTGTATATGGAGGTTCGAATCCTTCACCCCCAGCCTAAAAAAGCCCGGTTACCCCGGGCTTTTTGTTTAGAAGACGATTCGATATTTTATAGATTAACCATCCCAATGCAAAGACGTATCCATTATAATGAATGGACGCTTCTACTGGTTATGGCAGGAGGAATTTTGAAAAAAACTTACCTGTATATCACCACTTTCTTTTCAGGCATGGTCGCTCTGGCGGTTGAAATGTCTGCATCCCGACTGCTGGGGAATATTTATGGCAGCAGTAATCTGATCTGGGCGGTGATCATTGGTTTGATTCTGATTTATCTGACGGTTGGTTACTCTCTGGGGGGCAAACTGGCGGATAAGCATCCGGATTTTAGGGTGTTTTATGGCATCCTTATGTGGGGGAGCCTGGCCGTTGGCCTGGTACCGCTGGTTTCAAGGCCGGTGTTACAGCTATCGGCGAACGCTTTTGACAGCCTGAATGTGCCCATCCTGGCTGGCGCTTTTATTGCAGTGATCGTTTTATTTGCGCTCCCTGTGACCCTGATCGGGATGGTTTCGCCGTTTGCGCTCAAACTGGCCTTGCAGGATGCGAAAGACGCCGGTAAAACCTCCGGGAAGCTCTCCGCAGTTTCAACCCTGGGCTCATTTATCGGAACCTTATTGCCGGTGATGGTCCTGATCCCACTCATTGGCACCTATCGCAATTTCCTGTTTTTCAGCACGCTTTTAATGATCGTGGCATCACTGGGTTTTTTGATCTATGTCAATTTCAAGGCGTGGCTTATGCATGGCTGGATGCCAATTGTTTTAATCCTGTTATGGATATTTGGTGCCAGAGGGGCGGATAAAAATACCGAGAATATGATTTATGAGACTGAATCGTCTTACAACTACATTCAGGTGATCGAGCAGGACGATTACCGGTATTTAAGGCTCAATGAGGGGCAGGGAATGCATTCCGTTTATCACCCAACTGAATTGAATTACAACGGCCCCTGGTCGCAAGTACTGGTTGCGCCTTTCTTCAACGCTGCTCCGTACAGCCTGGATTCAGTCGAGCATATCGCCATCATCGGATTGGCGGCTGGAACGACTGCCAGGCAGGCAACCGCAGTCTATGGCGATATCCAGATTGATGGATATGAAATTGATCCGAAAATTGTTGAGGTTGGGCGTAATTATTTTGAGATGAATGAACCGAACCTCAATGTGTTTATTGAAGATGGGCGGTGGGGCCTTGAGCACTCAGGCACCCTTTATGACATCATCAGTGTGGACGCCTACCGGCCGCCGTATATCCCCTGGCATATGACCACGGCGGAGTTCTTCAAAATCGCTGCCGATCACCTCACCGAAGAGGGCGTGCTGGTGATCAATGTCGGCCGCAGTCCACAGGATCGAACGCTGGTCAATGATTTGGCGACGACGATCCGTACCGTACTGCCAAACGTTTTCGTCATGGACATCCCCGGGTCCTTTAATTCAATCCTGTTTGCCGCCCAGGAGACGACAAGCTGGGATAATCTTTTCGCCAATTATGCGAATTTGATTACAATGGATGTGAATCTGCTCCTTCTGGAGGCGATGGCTGTGACGCTGACTTCACAGCAGCCGGACCCTGAAATAACCAGGGTCTATTCGGATGATCGGACCCCGATTGAGTGGGTCACCAACAAAATAGTCCTGGACTATATTCTTATTGGTGGAATAGGAGATTTTCAATGAAAGAAAAAAACATTGGGATTAATATATTAGGGTGGGCGGTCACAGTTCTTATGCCTCTCATGGTCTTAATGTTTTCCGTCCGATTGCTCATTACACCTTTCTTTGCCAAAGTTGAATACCGTATGCCGGGATTTCCAGAGGATCCTTATGGGTTTTCTCTGGAAGATAGGTTGAAATGGTCAGCACCATCCATCGAATACCTGGTTAATTCAGAAGGCATTACCTTTTTGGGTACTCTAGTGTTTGAGGATGGAGAACCGATCTACAATGCCAGTGAATTGAGCCACATGGAAGACGTGAAAGCTGTCGTCACAGGAATGCGGATGGCCCTCGCTGGTCTCATGATTGGTCTGGTGGTCGTAAGTGGCATTGCGGTGCGGAAAGGGCGGCGGAACACACTCCTGCTGGCCATCAGGAGAGGCGGCTGGGGTGTTTTGGGTTTGATTGCTGTTGTCCTTCTATTGCTGGTTGTGAATTTTGACCAGTTATTCACCTGGTTCCACCAGATGTTCTTTACGAGCGGCACATGGCAGTTTTATACATCTGACACACTGATCCGTTTATTTCCAATGCGGTTTTGGCAGGATGCATTTATTGCTGTAGGGGGGATCAGTTTGGCGATTGGCATCCTGTTAATCGTATTTTGCAAGCCGAAACAAAATTGAGTATAAAAACCCATTAAAAAAGGCGATCCATCAGGACCGCCTTTGTCATTATGTTGGGTCGTTTTAGCGAACAGCGACCGGGTTTTCGGGGTTGGCTTTTGCATCAAAGATGTGGAAGTTGGCCATATTTAAGACCACTTCAATATCTTCACCCATGCTAACACGGGTTCGGGGATCCACACGGGCGACAAAACTATGATCACCATTGACCAGGTAGAGGAAGATTTCATTCCCCATTAACTCGGTAACATCAACTTTGGCAGTGACGGATTCCGCAATGATGGAAGGAGGAGCAAATTGAGGCATGTGAATATCTTCGGGTCTGATACCAAAAATGACTTCGTGACCGGCAAGCTTCTCATAGACCTCATGTCGTTCTTTGGGGATTTTAACTTTGAAGCTGGTCAGGTCGACCAACAAGTCCTTGCCTTCTTTGACCAGTTTGCCTTCAAAGAAGTTCATGGCTGGTGACCCGATGAAACCGGCAACAAACAGGTTTGCGGGGAAGTCATAAAGCTGCTGCGGGGTATCCATCTGCTGCAAGATGCCTTTATTGAGGACGGCAATCCGGGTCGCCATGGTCATGGCTTCGGTTTGGTCGTGGGTAACATAGATAAAGGTTGTTTGCAGGCGTTTATGGAGCTTGCTGATTTGCGCCCGGGTTTGGACCCGTAACTTCGCGTCCAGGTTTGAAAGCGGTTCATCGAAGAGGAACACTTTTGGCTCGCGAACGATAGCGCGTCCAACTGCAACACGCTGCCGCTGACCGCCTGAGAGTTCCTTGGGTTTTCGATCAAGTAAACCTTCAATGCCGAGGATCTCGGCGGCTTCCACAACCCGTCGTTTGATCTCGTCCTTATGGACCTTCCGGAGTTTGAGACCAAAAGCCATATTGTCATAAACAGACATATGTGGATAAAGGGCATAGCTTTGGAAGACCATTGCGATATCGCGGTCTTTTG
>DPKV01000032.1 GCA_003542325.1 Anaerolineaceae bacterium | reverse complement strand
GCAAACCCACCGCTTTTTCGGGTCAACCGAGGCGGTTTATGCCGGCACACGCGGGATTGACATTGCAGAAAGACTTTCAGAACAAGTATCCACCAGGGACTCCGTTAAAATTTGGCTGGAAACGACGGCGGTTGCGATTTACGAGGAAAAAACAGTCGGCGTTTGGCGAGCTTCTGACGACCAATACCTCCTGATTAAACCCGAAATTTTACTGGTTGCAACCGGGGCAAGAGAACGAAGTCTGCCTTTTAAAGGAAACACACTCCCGGGAATCTATGGGGCAGGCGCTTTTCAGACCCTCGTGAATAGAGACCTTGTCCGCCCGGCACGGAATTTATTCATTATCGGCGGCGGAAACGTCGGCCTGATTGCGGGTTACCATGCCCTGCAAGCCGGCATCAATGTCGTGGGACTGGTGGAAGCGTTACCGAAATGTGGCGGTTATAAAGTCCACGAAGACAAGCTGGCCCGGTTCAACGTACCGATCCTCACCTCCCATACTATTCTCGAAGCAAAAGGTAAGGACCACGTTCAAAGCGTAATCGTCGCAAAAGTGGACGACCAATTCCACCCTATCCAGGGAACCGAACGTGAGATACCCTGCGACTGCGTGTTGATTGCAGTTGGATTGAATCCCGTGGATGAGTTCATCTCAAAAGCGAAAGAAGTCGGTTTACCGGTCCACGCTGCAGGCGACGCAGCTGAAATTGCAGAGGCGTCAGCCGCCATGTTCTCCGGTAAAATCGCTGGCTTGGAAATTGCGCAGGTTTTAGGAGTTGATGCACCGGAAATACCTAAAAGCTGGAGGGATTTCGAGTCTATTCTTAAGTCCAGGCCCGGTGAGATCTTCAAGTTGGATTCGGGAGTTTTACAAGGTGATGTGTTCCCAATCATGCACTGCCGGCAGGAAATCCCCTGTGATCCCTGTGCAAGCGTTTGCCCCAACAACCTTATCCACATCGATGCTGCTGATATTCGCCATTTGCCTGAATTCTGTCCTGAAGCCGGAAAGAATTGCATTGCCTGCGAACGTTGTGTTGCCATCTGTCCCGGTTTGGCGATCACCCTGGTGGATTACCGCAGGGATAAGGACAACCCCACCGTTTCCATCCCAATGGAATTTGCAGAACACTACCTTGAGAAGGGTAATGTAGTAGCGGTTACGGACGTGGAAGGCCATGTTCTGGGGCAATTCCCTGTACTCCGAACCCGAACGATCAAACCCTACACACATACATTGGTGGTCCGCGTCCAGGTACCGGCAGAAATTGCGGTCGAGGTTGCGGGTATCCGGTTGATCGCAGGCTGGAATCAGCCGATGAAAACTGAGGACAACTTTGTTGAGGAAACGGACCAGGAGAATATCGTCTGCCGTTGTGAACACATCTCAGCCGATCAGATCAGACAGTTGATCCGGGAAGGCGTCAGAGACATCAACCAGTTAAAAGCAGCCACCAAGGCGACCATGGGGGCTTGTGGTGGCAAGACCTGTCTTTCACTGATCAGGAAAATCTTCCGGGAGGAAGGCGTCCCGCTTGAGGAAGTAACTGACCCACCGCAACGACCTGTGTTTGTCGAGGTTCCATTGGAGATTCTGGCACGCAACCGGCAGGAGGCAGACTGAGATGACCTTCGAGGGACGCAATAATTTTGATGTCATCATAATTGGCGCCGGCTCCATTGGCACGCCCACTGCGTATTTTATGGCCAAAGCGGGCCTGAAGGTGCTGGTTCTTGAGAAACTCCCGAGTGTGGGCCAGGCATCGAACAAACACGCGATTGGAGGTATCAGGGCAACCCACTCCGATCCGGCAAAAATTTATCTGGGCAATCGCAGCCTGGAAGTTTTCAGCACCTGGCAGGACCAAAACGATGATGACATCGAGTGGCACCAGGGTGGTTATTCTTATGTGGCTTACACTGCAGAGCATGAGAATACTTTGAAAGACCTGATATCCTGGCAGCAAAATCACGGTTTGAAGATTTCATGGCTGGACAAAGATGATTTATTGGAGGTGCTGCCCAACCTTAATCCGGAATATTTACGGGGAGGAACATTCTCGCCTGATGATGGGAGCGCTTCTCCGTTGATGTCCGCTTTTGCATTTCATAAGCGGGCTGTGGAAGCCAGTGCAGTTTATCATTTTAATGAGACAGTTACAGGTTTTCTGGGAGATGAGGGCCGGGTTACCGGTGTTCGGACGGACCATGGCGATTACCACTGTCGATGGGTCATCAATGCCGCTGGTGGATGGGCAAAGCCATTATCTGAAAAAATTGGGTTGCATGTCCCAGTGGAACCCGATTCACACGAAGCGGCTATCACAGAGCCGGTTCAACGGCTGTTTCATCCCATGATTGTGGACATGCGCAGCCGCCCGGGATCAGCGAATTTCTACTTTTATCAGCATCTTACCGGAAAGATCATCTTCTGTATGACTCCTGACCCTCAAATACTGGGCACCCATACAATCGCATCAAGTTCCTTCCTCCCCCATGCAGCAAAGCGGCTGATTGAGTTGATGCCTATTTTAAAACATATCCGTGTCAGACGGGTTTGGCGCGGCACCTACCCCATGACGCCGGACGGATCACCGATCATTGGACAAGTTGCCGGACTGGAAGGATATCTGCTGGCAGTTGGGATGTGCGGTCAGGGATTTATGTTTGGGCCTGGTGTGGGTCAACTCCTGACCCACCTTGTGTTGAACAAGCTTGACGAAGCGGATAGAATCATCCTGAAAAGTCTTTCATTCCATCGCCAATTTGAGTCAGAAGAGATTTTACAATAATGATAAAAGCGATTGTTTTTGATATCGGTGGGGTTCTCCTCCGAACAGAAGACCAATCCGGGCGTCAGATGCTTGAAGAAAAATATCACCTGCCTGCCGGCGGCGCAAATGCCCTGGTCTTTGATTCCGAGCCTTCTCGATTGTCCTCCATCGGGAAAGCACCCCAAACCGCTATCTGGCAAAATGTGGCCCAACAATTGGATTTAACACCGGAAGAGCAGGAATCCTTTCGCAAGGCCTTTTGGTCCGGTGATCTGTTGGATCAGGAACTTGTAACATTTCTCAAGAGCTGCCGTCCAACTTATAAGACCGCCCTGTTAAGTAACGCCTGGGAAGGTTCGAGAGAACATTTTGCGCATAATTATGGTTTTGTTGAAGGTGAAATGGTCGACCACGTTCTCATTTCCGCCGAGCTGGGTGTCGCCAAACCGAATTATCGAATCTATGATATCCTCCGGTCTACATTAGGCTTTGAATATGCGGAGATCATCTTTGTGGATGATTTTCTTCAAAATATTGAGGCTGCCAAACAATTGGGCATCAACGCCATCCATTTTCAGACTGGAACGAATGTCATTAATCAGATAAAATCAATCCTGGTATCAAATACGCGGTGAAAGAAGAAACGCGATGCAGCTGGATGAACTCCTGAAGAAACTACCGGAAAATTTTACAGCGCTGGATGTAGACCGGATAAAGAAAGCCTATCAATTCGCAGAGAAAGCCCATCAGGGGCAAACACTTGCGTCTGGGTTGCCGTATATCTCCCATTGTGTTGCTGTTGCAGCGATCTTATGTGAATTAACCGTACCTCCCGACCTGATCATCACAGGGCTGCTTCATGATGTCGTAGAAGATACGTCTTTTACACTTGAAGATATTCAAAAGGAATTTTCTCCGGAGATTGCCAGCCTGGTTGACGGAGTTACAAAATTAAACCACTTACCTAACCTTTTACGGGGAGATCAACACTCCGAAGCGGTTGAAAATAAAATCGAAGCTGCACCAAAAAAGAAAATCCGGGAAGAGGACATCGCCGAGGCCTTGCGGATGACCTTCCTGGCGATGAGCGATGACATCCGGGTTGTTCTGGTAAAGCTGGCCGACCGTCTTCATAATATGCGGACCCTCTCTTATTGCAGTGAAGAGATGCAAAAACGGATCGCACAGGAGACATTGGAAATATTTGCGCCTTTAGCAAACCGTCTTGGGATCTGGCAAATCAAATGGGAACTGGAAGACCTCGCGTTCCGGTATGTGGCTCCAAAAGAATATAAGGATAGCGCTGAAAAATTGGATAATCGCAGAGCAGACCGCGAACGCCAGATTCAGGATATTATCGACAGACTGAAGAGTGAG
>DPKV01000213.1 GCA_003542325.1 Anaerolineaceae bacterium | reverse complement strand
TCTGACTCGAATTTACAGAAAAAAGTGCATAATCTAAATTCCATTATTTCGAATAAAAATTTTGGTTTTTAATGATTATCAAGTACTATTAATAGTGAGAGAATAATCTTTACGATTTGTGAAATAGGAGGTATAAACCGAATGAAAGGCCAACAGGAAATCTTAGACCAACTCAATGCTCTTCTCAGTGAGGAACTGACCGCCATAAACCAATACATTTTGCACGGGGAAATGTGCGGCGATTGGGGTTATGAAAAACTGCATGACATCATTGAAAAACGAGCCATCCAGGAAATGAAGCATGCCGAAAAACTGATTGAACGGATCCTTTTCCTTGAAGGTCGTCCGATCGTTTCTGAACTGAACAAGATCTCTATTGGTGACACGGTTTTGAAACAATTCGAGAACGACCACCTTGCGGAGCAGGAAGCCATTGATATGTACAATAAATCCGTAGCCCTGGCTACAAAGCTGGGGGACAACGGCACCAAAATGCTTCTGGAATCAATCTTAACCGACGAAGAAGCCCATATTGACATGATTGAAAGCCAACTCAGCATGGTCGAGCAGATGGGTCTGGAGAATTATCTCAATCTTCAGGTTTAGTCTGATGGAAGGACGAATTAAAACGGGCGGTGACAACCATCGCTCGTTTTTCGTTTCTCCACTCAAGGACGGTTATTTGGTAACCAATCCAGAACGGTTTTTAGGAAAGCTTGCGGGTCTTCCTGCTGAGGGAGATGGCCTGTTCCAGGCAGGGTTGCCAAATTGGCGTTGGGTTGTGATTGGATAATGGCATGGGCGTATTCTTCAGAAAAGAGTCCATCTTCCTCGCCGCGGATGACCAGTGTGGGCGTTTGCAGATGGGAGAGCCGTTCTTTCAATCCATCCTGGGCTTTCAATACCCAGGGGGCCAGCTTACGAAGGGTTGAAAAATATGCCCGGCGCTGTCCGTTGCTCCAGACCCGTTGGTTGACCCGGGTGAACAGGAATTCCTGATCAGCCTTGGGCAGGGCATCCAAATCACGATATACCGATTTCAGTGAATCAAAAGCGGCTTGAGGGTTTTTTCGCAAATGGGTGTAGAACCACTCTCCCAGTAGGGGGACCGCCATCAATGAGAGACTCCGATCGCCTATCCTGGTTGTATGTAAAAGGCCGCCGTCAACGAGGATCAATCCGCTGACCTTTTCGGGGTGGGTGAGCGCCAGGCTGTGGGCAAGGATTGCGCCCAATGAACTCCCCATGAGGATCACGCTTTGGATTTGTAGGGTTTCCAGCACCGCCATAATGGCGGATTGCATGAAGTCAGGAGTGTAATTAAGGGCGGGTTTATCCGAGCGTCCAAAGCCTGGCAGATCAACGGCGATGGTATGGAAGTGCTCTGAGAGTGGAGAAAACACGTGCCGCCAGGTATCCGCTTCGTCCCCCAGTCCGTGGATCATCACCAATGCGGGTTTCTGAATCCCGCCGGAATCAAAAACGAACAGATCCAGCTCCGGCTTTAGCAGGTGAACCTTTTTCCCGAAGGATTTCAAACCCGGCCAGGGTTCCATGGGTTGGGTGTAGGGATGATTGTTTTGCATCGCTGCCGCCTTTCTTTCAAACGTTTCTCTTTATTGGGGGGGTGAACCGTGATTTCCTGATTGCTTTATAAGGATTATGGTACACTATTTCTCAGTTATTAATAGTACAACATGAAGGCATTCATTATTAATGATTTATATTTGTGACTCCTCTGAAATTAGGTCAATCAGACGAAATAGACAATGTCAAAGCCCCACAAACATGCACAATTTTAGGCATTTTATGAGATGAAACCTTCAAAAAAGCATAAAATTGGTGCATTACGACCCACTTTCAATGCAGTTGCACCCTTTTTTCAGTGGAGTCTATAATGGATTTTACGCTTACTTCCTCATTGGTAGATTGCGAAAGGCTGAAAGGGTGAAAGACCGCGTAAAATCGATATTATTTGGATTGGTTTTTCTGATCATTGGCCTTGTTTTTATGTTCGTTTTTGGTCAGATCTCCGAACTCCGCTGCGAAAAACCTCAATTATATGTGGTCCAATGTTCCCTGGAACAAAAATTCCTTGGGGTATTTCCCGTTTCATCAAAGACTTTTTTAGATGTCAATGATGCCTGGGTGGAAACCAGTTGCGATGATGATGGTTGCTCGTACCGGGTGGTGCTGCTGACTTCAGACGGACAGCAACCCATGACGCCTTACTATTCCTCAGGCCTAGGTGCCAGGGAGGATATGGCCTGGGAGATCAACAGTTACATCCAGGCGGAAGGTACTGCCCCACTGTTCCTGACTGAGAAGAGTGGCCTATTCTTTGCGCTGTTTGCGATGATATTTGTGTTGGTTGGGCTGTACCAAATGATCGTAAAAGGAATTCTGCAACCCAGAGCGTGATCATCCGTGATTATTGCTGGTTTTCCCGAAGAAATTCTTTTGCATAATCAACTTATCAAGGTTTTATTGTGCTTGTTTTCCGCTTGAGGCCTTTTTCTTAATGACCAGAACAATCAAAGCGATAAAACTGACACTGATCCCGGTGAATTTAAGAATTGTGAACACCTGCGCTGCTCGTGTCCATCCGGGCAGGAAGTCGGGGAAGCGGTTGGTGATGAAGACAAGGGTAAAATTTTCCGCCAGGTCAACCAGGGTGGGGAAAACGGCAATAAATGGGAGCCACTGAGTCTTTGATTGTGCCTTGTGTGTTGCCCAACATAACGATGAAAAAAGTAAAGCGCCATAAATCAGGGGAAAGACCAGATCGGTGGCAAAGTGCATGGTCTGATAGGCGGATCGCCCTTCAGCTCCAATTGTGTCCAGGAAGTGATATACCTCTTCCGGAGAATAAATTCCCATCATATCCGGAATGTTGAGACCACCAGCGGAGGAGAGGATTACCGGCCTGCTGCCCGGAAAACCGGGAATTGAAAAAAGCACCATGTTTATCAAGAAAATGATTGTGAGCGGCAGGATGACCTTTTTTTGACCGATTTTCTGTAACAAGTCGGATCCTTTCTATGACGAGGGGAGGAACTAATGAGGATTTTAACATGATTTTCCTGGATTTTTGGAGAAATCCAGCGAAGCCTATTATGGATATTCAGGCGTTGAAATTAACCCATTGTTAGCAATTGGATAATTGACAGGCCATTTTCCGGGTTGTATAATCGTTCTGGTCTGTAAATATAAGAGAAAATATAGTAAAGTTATTAAATATGGATAAATATCAAGAGTTCCAGGCGCCGATACAAGATGACCCTGAAGGGTTCCTTCAGTCATTTTAGCGCGCTCAGAACTGCCTTGATTTAATACTATTCTGTTTTTCACTCAGGGTCCCGAGTTCTGTGACCCTGATTTTTTTTTGACCATGATGTGAATAAATTTGAGAAGAGAGGCTTTTTATTATGTTAGATTTTTTAGCAACGAACATGCCAT
>DPKV01000135.1 GCA_003542325.1 Anaerolineaceae bacterium | reverse complement strand
GGACATTACTACTTTGCCCTGACAACCAAACGCGAAGACTCGACCATATTTTGATTATCGGTTAAAATGAAGCCACCAAAATTCAGCGAAAGGGGGCAGTCCGGCGCGCTTGAACCGGGTTGTTCCGGATTTGTAAAGGATTTCTTATGAGCAAAAAAGATGCAAAGAACATCATTTCCTCCTATCGGAAGAAACAGAAAATGGGACCCTATCTCCTGGGTGGCTTTGCCATCCTCCTGGCTGTTGCCGGAGTTGTCCTTTTGATCGTCTACCTGGTTGGGGGCGGCGGTGGCGGCGGCGGCATTTCCCTCTTCAAGAGTAAAACACCCACACCCACCGAAACACCAACCCCCACACCGGTTACACCCACATCAACTTTCACGATGACGGCGACAGTCACTGAGACCCCCACGATCACACCCACCGCAACGGCCTCAGGACCTTTTGAATATGTGGTTCAGGAAGGTGATAACTGCACGACCATTGCAGAAGAGTATGATGTTGATGTTGAGGTCTTACTATTCCTTAACAACCTCACCAGCAGTTGCTATATCACCGTTGGCCAGACGATCCTGATCCCGGCACCCGGGCAGCAAATGCCGACCAGGACTCCTGTGCCGACCGACACAGCGCCTGGCACAAAAATCCCCTATACGGTGAGCGCCGGCGATACTTTATCCGACCTGGCTGAAGAGTTCCTGAGTGATGTGGATCGCATCATTGAAGAAACAAACAAATACCGAGAAGAAGAAGGTCTGGATCCGTTGGAAGATGAAAACGACATCAAGGTCGGTGATATTCTTATCATTCCGGTCTTCATTTCCACGCCAGTACCCACTGTGACCAGCACAACATCACCCACTATGACGCCAACACCCTAAAACAAGGATTTTTCTGCACTGGTACTGAGTCAAATCATAACTTTCTTAACAACATTTTCGACGATTTTCCTGGGCATATGGATAGAAGTCCTGGCCTCGGAAATCGTCGAAGTGTTTGTTAACTGTAGAAATATTTTTTGCGTTTACCAATCTGCGATATATGGTTTATCAAGTGGATTGATGCCTACCAAATCACCAGTCCGGGTGAACCTGAACAACGTGATCTCTGCCTTTGAGACATCCGATGAAACGTATTTACCGTGTTGTGCTCATATCCCTGACAGCCCTTCTGGGTCTGATTCTGTTCCTGGTTTTGCAAGGTGACCGGGTCGGTGTGCAAGTCACGGCTGTGATACCCGCTGAGGGTGAACAAGCTGGTATCTATGGACCCATTGGGATCCAATTCTCCCAACCCATGGACCAGGCTTTGGCAGAATCCCATTTCTCGCTTTCCCCAACAGTCAGCGGTCATTTTAAATGGGAAGAGAATATCCTCTGGTTTCTCCCCGATTCAATGCTCGATCCGGATCAGGCCTACCAACTCCTGCTTTCGGCGGGGGTAAAATCAGCCAACGGCCGGGCGCTGCTTGAATCCCAACAATGGACGGTTTCCATCCGCAAGCCGGATATCCTCTACCTTGTCCCTGGCGATCATGGCGGCGACCTTTGGCGATGGGATATGACTCATCAGATTTCGCAAGCACTGACAGATACCGGTGATTTGCTCATTGATTACGCTCCCAACCAAACCGGTGAGTGGATAGTATATTCCTTCGAAAATGAGGAAGGCGGGACCGATCTCCGGCTGGTCAACCGCGACGGAACGGAAAATAAGCTATTGTTTTCCTGTGGATCGGATTATTGCAGTCAGCCGGACTGGTCTCCGGATGGAAAGTGGATCGCTTATACCCGGCAAATTTGGGACGCCGATAGTGGCTCGCTTCAGGCGTCACGGGTTTGGACAGTGAACGTTGAAACAACAGATACAACCCCGCTCTACGAGAACGATGATGCTCTCGGTCAAATGCCCTCATTTTCGCCGGATGGACAGAGACTGGCCAGCTACGACACAGAACTTCATGGGATCCGAGTGCTGGACCTTGAAACCTCGGAGGAAACCCTTATTCCAACCTCACAGGAAGAAATGGGGGATTGGTCCGCTGATGGAGAGCGGCTTTTATTCATCGACCTTCTCCCCTCGGCGCTTGAACCTGAGGTGATGATCTACATCGCTGACCTGGAAACCGAAACCATCGTGCAGGCCCTTGGCGGCAATGCGGAAGCGACCAGTTTCAGCCAGCCCAGAATATCACCGGATGGAAATTGGATCACCGTCGCCTTGCGCCCCATCAATTCAACCACTAATAAAGCGCTCTGGGTCCTGAAAATTGACGGAAGCGAGGCGGTTTTGGTTTCAAATGAACCTTCGGCAAACTTCTCATCCTATCACTGGGACCCAGGGGGAAAATTCCTGTTATATCAGCGGTTTGGTTCCAATCTGCAACCATCTGTATGGATTTGGGATATGGAAAGCGGTGAAAGTCAACTCCTGGTTAATGAGGCTGCCCGGCCCCAATGGCTGCCGTAGGGAATTATTCCATCAGTCTGTGAGTTTTTGAGAGCTTTCATTGCGTAAGATAATGGGGATTAGCCGTAATGTATTATCAACCCCACTCCCGATAGAAAGGACATGAGCCTCATGAAAAACCTGCAATGTCCTAAATGCCATTCACAGGAAATTATCCGCCTGCCGGGGAGCATCGAACCCCCGGCAATGTTCAGCGGTGCAAAACCACCCTCATCGTTCAAGTCCATCAATGTCACACACTATTGCTGCGCGAATTGTGGGTTTACAGAAAGCTGGGTGGACAATCCCGAAGACCTGAAAGTGTTACTCAAAAAATATGGGTTTTAATATCGGGACTTTTGAATTTTACCCTCCTCTGAGCCGGACAATATTTTCCGCTTCGTACACCAAAGCTTTTTTAAACACAAACCCGCTGAACTTGTGTTCAACGGATAAAATTTCTCACAGCATTTATTTATTAATTTTGGGGAACACCCATCTCCCGCAGATAAACAATCAACAAAGATAAAGCCCGGTCAACCTCCGAGAGTTCTTGCAGGTCGAAATCCTTTTGCAAGTCAGGCAGATTTTCCTGCCAGGTTTCCAGTAAACCCAACAAAGTGCTTCGGTCATTGCCGAGGAGGTTCGGAACCGGTACACTGGCCGCTCGCCGGGCTTCGGGCATGGGAGAGATGGCACTCAAATCATGGGCCGCCAGGGCATCCCGGGTAAATTCAACCGTATCTTCATCTGCGGCCAGTCGTAAGAGCGCCTGCCTGGCCCCAGGGGTCAGATACTCCATCTCAGCCAGACATTGCACAACCGCCCTGCGAACATGGACGTTTAGGTCATCAGCCAGGTCTTCCAAATCCTGGATCGCATCCTGTCCCAGCAGCCTGGTCAGAGTAAGAACTGCCTGTGGACGGACAAAGGGATTCGGGTCCGAAAAGGCAATATTTCGGACATCCTCGACAGAGACCAAATCCCTCCATTTCGATACTGCCGCCAGTGCCGTTTCGCGTACGGTGATGGCATTATCACGCAGCAGGGGTCTGACCAGGGGTAAAGCCGTTTTGTAGTCCGCTTTGATCATCATCTCGATCAGGTTTCGCCGCAGACGGTTACTGGGGTCACTGAGAAGCGGGGAAAGGATTGCCGCAGCTTCTTCAGCGCTCATCTCCACCAGGGCTTCTACGGCCACTCCGCGCAATCCCACTTCTTTTTCGGCAATCTCAACCAGTGTGGGGATGGCTTCTTTTATATTTAACCGAGACAATACTTCGATATAGAGTTTGGGGAGTTTGAGGTCCTGTTTATCGTCCGAAGCCATAAACTGTTGCAGCATCTCAAGAATGAACGGACCGCAGGAATCAAGCATCAACCACCCGCAGGCCCGGGTTGCAGCCAGATGGATTAAATATTCATCGGAACGGATCAGTTCTTCAATATGATCCGCAATGCGGTCTGGATCTATCCGGGCCATAGCCAGAATAGCAGCCTGAACCACGATGGGATGCGAATCGCTCAAACAGGCATCCACCTGTTCCACAGCTTGTTCAGCTTCCAGCAAACCCAAAGAATTGACGGCTGCTGCGCAAACATAGTTATTGGGATCATCAATCGCAGCCAGTAAATGAGAGACGACCTCAGGTGCAGGCAATGTGACAGAACGTCCCAAAGCCTCCGCTGAGGCAGAACGGACGAATCCATTCGGATCCTCCATCATGGACATCAGAACGTCGGGCTTTGCTTTTAATTCCCCCAATCTTTTGGCTGCATAAGACCGGTCACGGGGGTTTCGAGACTGGACGAGCCGCAGACAGCGATCGATTTCATCTTGTTTATTATTATTTCTTTTTAATTGGTCCATCATTGTTCTCTAAGTTTACTACAATCCAACTATCTGCTGATGTTACAAAATGGGATTTTTTGCCGGTACACCGATCCGTCTTGGATATTCTTCCGGCGTCCGGGCGACTTTGTTAACGACGACAATAAACCGTTCCTCCACCACGCCGGGTAGTTCGACATGGATCAACCGGTTCAGCTTGCCGCCCATCAGGTGGATGGCCTTTTCGGCTGCCTGCGTTTCTGCGGGCGCGGTTTCCCCCTTCATCGCCATCACCTGCCCATTGCGATGGACCAGGGGCAGCAGATATTCCATCAGGATCGGCATGCGCGCCACAGCCCGGGCCACGGCCAGGTCATAGGTCTGCCGATGGTCAGGGTCCTGTCCCACCGCTTCCGCCCGTTTATCCAGAATTTGCATCCCTGTCAGGTTCAACCGTTCTGTAACATGCCTGCAGAAATCCGCTTTCCTGTGAACTGATTCGACCAACGTCACCCTGGAAGCCGGCCAGACCAGCTTCAGAACCAGACCGGGAAAACCCGCACCCGTACCCACATCAATAATACTGGCCGGCGGGCTTTGCCGGTCCCAGGCCAGGAAAAGAGTCAATGAATCAAGGAAATGTTTGGTGCGGATTCCTTCCGAATCGCGAATCGCGGTCAGGTTGATTCGCTCATTCCAATCCATCAACTCAGCTTCGAGTATCTGTAGTTTTGCAATCTGATCCTGGGAAAGGGTGTACCCTAATATACTTTTGGCGGTTGCTGCAAGCTCTTTCATTTAAGAGAATGACTTTCTTGATTTTTATTCTCATTATCATGCATTAAGTATCCTCATTATATTCAAAAATCACGAAATAAATAAGACCGCGGCTTCATCAAGCTGTATCCGGTGCAGTCCTGTTACCTGCCCCAATAAACTGAGATACCAGCGTTCCCGCCAACATCAAGACGCAGCCCAGCAAGCCTCTGAGCGGTAATTGCTCTTGCAAGACCAGCCAGCCGCCCAGGGCTGCAAACGCGCCCTCCAGACTGAGGATGATCGCGGCATGAGAGGGGTCTGCCGTCCGTTGAGCAACCACTTGCAGGGTATATGCCAACCCCACCGAAAGCAAACCGCCATAAAGTATCGGCCAAATTCCCCCGCTGATCCCTGCCAGATTGATCTCCTCTGTGAAAACGGCAACCAGCGCGCTGAGAACACCGCAGACTGCGAATTGCATGATGGACACGCGGATCGGGCCGATCCGCCCGGCGTAGCGATCAATGAGATGAACATGTCCCGCCCAAACAAAAGCCCCTGCCAGCACAATCAGATCATAAGGTGAAATCGAAAAACCTTTCCCAACTGAAAGTAAATAGAGTCCCACGACCGCCAGGATTGCGCCAACCCAATGCCCCCAATGCGTCTTTCTTCCCCAGGTGAGGGCAACCAGCGGGACAAGGATCACATAAAGCCCGGTGATGAACCCGGCTTTTCCGGCCGTTGTCCCCAGTAAACCGACCTGCTGCAATGTCGCGCCGGCAAACAGGGCCAGCCCGATGAGCACCGCAGGCAAGATTGCTTTTCGGAAAGGCAACTCGGGCCGGGTGATCTCATGCCTGCGCTGCCAAAGCAGGAGTGGAAAAAGGGCTGCCGCCCCCAGGGTAAACCGGATGGCATTAAATGTGAACGGCCCCATCTGGGCATTCCCGAGTCGTTGGGCGACGAAGGCAAACCCCCAAATGGCAGCCGTTATCAGTAAGAGAATATCTGCATTCAAGTCCGCATTGTTTCCTTCCGGTATTGGTTTTGCCGGATATGCCAGATGACCTTTCCATCGACCTGGTCGCTGTGAACAGGACCGAAGTTGCGGCTGTCGGTGCTTTCCACCTGCGTGCCGCACACAATAAAGGATAGGCCATCTTCCAATACCTGATGGACACGCTTGACCAACAGGCCATATCCAGGCTGGCGAAAAACGATCACATCACCAGCCCTGATTTTACCAGAAGGGAACGGTGTTCCCGCGGCAAGAATATAATCCCCATCCCTGAAATCAGGGAAGAGACTGTGGCCGCGGACTTTAAGCAGACGCAACATCATTTACAATACCGGATAAACCACTTCTTCCGCCGGAGCATAAGGCGCTTTGACCCTTTTGGTCTCCTTACCCTTGATCTGCCAGAAGATCTCTGCGAATTCGTTGACCGCCTCCAGCAGAGCGACTGCCGTCTCACGATCCACCGTCTGGCGGGCTTTGGACCCCAGGGTCATGATCTTGTGAACCAATCCATTAAGCTGCGGATATTCTTCCAGATTAGCTTCCTTGATGAAATCACCCCAGATGACCCGAATCTCATGTTTGGTCAATTCGGCGTGCTCTTCCTTCACGGCAATATAGCGCGCCATGCTGTTGATAAACTCCGCCGTATCTCCTTTTCCATGCTCCTTCACCATACTTTCAATCAGATCAACCATGCGAATCACGGTTAATGCGCCGATCTGAGCCTGGTGCGGATCATAAATACCGCAGGGGATATCACAATGCGCATCCACGGATTCAATTTGAACGGATTGGTCAAGCTTTTGAATCAGACGATATAACATGGTGTTTCTCCTTTATTTATAACAATTTTGGTATATTTTATCCATTTATCTCATTATATTTCATTCATTAATTAAATCAAGTTTGGATGTTAAAAAATAAACTCCGGGATTTTGAAAATGCCCGGAGTCTCAATGCTTTAATAGATCAAATTACGGTGTAACACCCAAGCCGGAGAGCTCAGACTCGGCAATCGCCCAACCCGGGTGCCACTTCAGGGCCGCACGGTAATCCTCTATCGCCCCCTCCAGATCACCCAGGGCGACTTTTGCCCGTGCCCGCCAGACCCAGGTTTCCTCAATGGCAGGTTCAACCGATGAATAACTGATGGTCAGGTCTGCCAGCCGAATGAGGTCCTCATAACGTCCCGTCCAATAATATGCGTAATACGGCCCGGTCTGATACCAGGTGATGCGCCACATCGGGTTATACCCGTCGTATTCATCGTCAAGAAAAGCATAGGCGTTATCATACGCCTGCGCTGCCCCAAAATAATCGGTCAAATTGACCAGACTCGTCCCGTAGTTATACCAGGCGAAGAATTGCTGCTTTCCGGTCATTGTCGTGGTCTCTTCCAGGGCTTTCTGGGCAGCCTGTTGAAGGCTGTAGGTCTCATCTGCATACGGCCCCAGAATGGAAAGTACCTGACTCTCCCTTTCAGGAGGATAAATCACCAAAAAGACATAGTTGAACGCCTGCCAGAACTTTTCCACTCTGGCGTAAGAATAGGCATAGTCCGCCTTGACGTATGAATCCTGGATCAGGAATATTTCGGTGGCATCATCATAAGCTGTAACCACACCATAATGCCCCATCCATCCACCCTGCGGCACCTCATCCTCAAAGCCTTTTTCGATCAGCACCGGGAAACCCGCTGCGATGAACTTTTTCAGCATTTCCAGATCACCGCCATGGCGGAGGACCACATTAAAGCTGGTTTCCTGCCGGACATAATCCACCATCTCATACGGCATAACGTTCCGGTCCCGGTCGTTGGGCCGCAGCCAATCGCCTGTAGTATACTGGTCGCCCTGCCAGCCCCAGTAGGACAATGCCATCGCCAGGTTAGCCGGTCCGCAGTTGTTAAAACCCTGTGCTTCCCATACGACGCCATTCAGTGTCTTAGACTCAGGCAGCGGCGTTGCCGTCGGAGTCGGCGTCATCGTGGCCGTGGGTGTCGGGCTGACGTAGTTGGTCGGCGTTTGGGAGGGTTCCGGTGTGGCCGTAGATTCCAATGCCAGGGCAGTTTGTGTTTGGTGAACGATTGCATCCATCTCCGCCTGCTGTGCGGGGGTGAAGGATTCTTCCCCTGGCGGGTTGAAGAAATAAAAGATCTGCATTCGCAGGTTATAAACCCGCCAGGCCAGCCGGTCATGCACCGGCGGCAGGAAATAGACCGCTACCATGAGTGCCAGCAGCACAGCCAGGATCAACAGGGCTTTTATGACCCAGCTTTTTTTGGATTTCTTATGCACTAGTTTATTCAATTTGTTCTTAGCCATACACGGATTATATCCCTATCGTCTTTGAATGCAACCTGACCCGTATTGAAATTTGTGGGTAGTTATTATATTTTTTACTCTGATAATATTCTTTGATAAAACCCGTTTCTACTTTAATGATCATCAACTGCTGAAACGCAATAAAAAGCCTGGACACCATCCGGAGGGTATATGAAAAACGAGCCTTTAGAAATCAAATACCTTGATGAGCCGGTCCGGGATGTCATCGGCGGGGCCTCTCGGATTTCAATACACGGCAGGCTGACGATGACAAGGGAAAGAACCTGTGCTTCGTCCTCCAAACGCCTGACGGTGAGATCGTCGGCGGGGTGATCGGCGCGACCTATTGGGACTGGCTGGTTGTCAACCTGATTTGAATCAGGGAAGACCTGCGCGGGCAGGAATTCGGCCGTCAACTTCTGGAGAAAGCGGAAACCGAAGCCAGGCAGCGCAACGCAAAGCACGCCTACCTCGACACGTTCAGCTTTCAGGCGCCTGCCTTCTATGAAAAATCAGGCTATGCGGAATTCAGTCGATTGGAAGATTTCCCCGCAGGTCATACCCGCTATTTCCTGGTCAAAACGCTTTAGGGTTATCAGCCCTATCCACCTCCTGGGATCAATTCCCGGATCCAGCGAACCGCCCAAAAGATTGCCAGCCCTGCCAGGACCACCCAGACCAGGATGATGACCGCACCAACCACCCAATTCTTTGGATTCCCATCCGGGAAAGCTTCCTCCGCCTGAACACGGGCGTCAGCCAGGACTTCTTCCGGGATCATTTTCAGTGCCAGGGATATTCCCAACGGCACCAGGATCACATCATCCAGATAGCCCAAAACAGGGATGAAATCCGGAATCAGATCAATGGGGCTGAAAGCATAAGCCACCACCACCGCAGCGAACACTTTGGCATACCAGGGGGTAGCTGGTGAACGGTAAGCCAGTGCCAGAGTAAATGTTTCCGTCTTTATTTCCCGCGCTTTCGCTTTCAACCGTTCAAAAAGAGATGGTTTTTTAGCCATGTCTTTCACATGAAGGCTCTCCTTAGGGCATTGGATTATTCGCAGCCCAGTCATCCCCTAAAGTCAGGACCAGATCAGCCATCGCACCGGGCGTATAAGCATGTTCTATTCGACCGACAGTCATCCCAAAGGTATCCACCAACCACTGCAAACCGTACGGTGTGGCGCCTTGCAGGAGAACCGATGAAACAGTCGTCGCCGGAGCGCTGCCGACTTCCACCACGGTAAACCCCTGTTCCTGCAGCCAGGCGGCGGTTGTATCTTCAAGTCCGCTCTGATAGCTCCCATTCAGGATTCGGACCGCAGGCTGTTCTGCCGCCACCAGGGAAAGCAGGTCACCCGCCGCAGCCGGCCCTAAAATACCGCCCGTACCGAACAATTCATCCCGCAGTTGGCGGATCTTATCCGGGATCGGTCGCAGAATATCAAGGCCGTCGGGTGAAATCTCGATCGTGACATATTCCGGCCCAATGACTGCCGTCGTAAAGTTCTCACTTGGAATGTCCATCGCTTTCCAGGCCAATTGGATGATCTGGTTCAACCCCATATTCATCCGAATCCCAGTGGAAAGGTCCTCGTAGATCGCCGGAGCATTCATCACCAGCGTAGGGAGCTGGTCAAATTCTAAAATCCGGTCACGGATCAACATAATGACTTCCATCTGCCGGTTGGATCGATCAAAGTCATCCAATTCGGATTTCCGATCACGGGCCATCGCCAATGCATACTCGCCATCCAGCACATACGTACCCGGTTCCAGTGTAACCGTGTTCCCCGGTCCGCGCCGGTCAATGGTATACGGTTCGTCAAAAGTGACTTTGATCCCATTGATATGATCGACGAAATCGACAAAGGCCTGAAAGTCCACCTGTGCATAATAATCTATGGGCACACCCAGGAACTCTTCCACGGTACGTGATGCCAGCTCAGGTCCCCCACCGGGAAGATCATATAACTCACCAAAATGATAGGCTGAGTTGATCTTGTAATAGCCAAATCCGGGGATTGCCACCCACATATCCCGGGGGATGGCCAGGATGGAAACAGTGTTGTTGAGTGGGTCCATCGAAAGCAGGATCATCGTATCCGAACGGGGTGCATCCGTCTCGGTTTCACCTTCCCGCAAGTCCAGGCCCATCACCAGCAGGTTCACCCTGCTGGTGCCGTCCCATGGGTCCGGATTGGGCAGGGTTGCACCTGACGGCGTATCTTCTGCAGAAGTGGAGCTATCCTCTCCAGGCGTATCACCATCGGAACTCGTCACCGGGTCACCGGGGAGTGTAAAAGCTGTTGTGCCCGCCACCAGCCGGCGAACCATCCGATATCCCAAAAAAGCACCCACAAGAGATAAAACCAACAGGCCGGCCAAAACCAACCGGCTTGACCAATCCTTTGGGAAATTTTGTGATAAACGCTTGAAAAAGCTCATACTCACTCCAAATATTAAAAAATAACCTAAAGGGATTCTAACACCCCCGCCTAAAACAGAAAAGTAACTCAATTTAATTTCTTGTGCATAATTTCACGCCATACGTATTATTTACGTATTATTTACGTTTATTGACAATCTTTTCTGATTAGATTATTATCTAATTCATATCCTGATGGAGGCTTGTGCTCTCAACACCGCCTCATAGAAAAACCTCCATCAGGTATGTGTTAGCCCTTATTGCCCTTCGCAAACCTGCAAGGGCAATTTTCAACCAGGGTACAATTCAAATTATGATGAGAGGAACCAACGCTGTGATTGCAAGTCCGGAAATATCCTGGGATATAGGTAGCGCGTATGACCTTTTCATCAGCCTATGGGTTATCCATCGCCCGGACAATTTTGGTTTGCGCCCTTCATGGGCTGCGGGGGTCCGTTCACGTCTTCCTCTTCCCCTGCGTGAAGTCATGGAAGAGTCTCAAAAGTTCCTGTACATCCCCTTAAATTGGATTCATAACTTGCCCGACCCCAAAAACGCACAGACGGTACTTGACTCGCTCAAAGCGCTTTCCCCGGAAGATCGGCTGCCGTCGCTGACCATTAACGGAAGTGAAAACCCAGAGACAAACGCGTTTTATGAATTCCTGATATCCCTGGAAGTAAAGCAGCGGTTAACGGCACAGATTGAGCAGCGAATAATGGATTACCATACCAGCATTCGAAGCCGGGGACTGCCCAAAGGTTTGGCACAAGCGGTTTTCTCCGCCTGGTCAGACAGAAAATCTTTTGGCGAAAACTACTATAACGCTTTGGATACCTATGTCCAAAATTTTTTCCTTGAGGAGGAGACTCGGATCACGCCGGCTTTGGAACAATCCCTCGCCGAAGCTCAGGCCTTATCCAACGAACAGGATTTTCTCTCGCTGATAGAAAAACTGTCCGCCGGTGTCAGAATTGACTGGTCCAGCGATGCTGATCGGGTGATCCTGGCTCCTTCCTTCTGGGCCGCACCCCTCATTTTCCTTGACAGCCAACACGCTCTCCCACGTATTATCGTTTATGGGAAGCGTCCCATTGGAACATCTCTGGTTCCAGGGGAACAGGTACCAGAGGAACTGCTGAACGGTCTGAAAGCCATGGCCGATCCTACCCGCCTCCGTATTCTAAAATTCCTGATCCAGGAATCCTGGACCCCCAGTGAATTGGCGAAAGCCCTTCGCCTTCGCCCGCCAACCGTAATTCACCACCTAAATATCCTGCGGCTTGCCGGTTTTGTGTTGGTAACCATTTCCGCCAACGCCGAACGGCGATATGCCGCCCGTACGGATGGTATTCTGGACACTGCAAGACATATCCACTCATTCCTGCTGGAAAACTAAACGAAATTCCTGTCCTGTAATCAGGAATAATACCGTCCCCCTGGATTCTTAATTAGCCCAAACACAATCCTGATTTACCAGCGAAGCAATGCCAGCGCCATGACCGTCTGCCAGGGAAGAACTTTAAAGGCCCCCCGGGCGACAGCAGCCTCCACCTCTGCACGGGATAACCGCAACAAAACTTGTTCTTCCAAATCATCGGCCTCCGGTTCAGCAACCTGCCGTGAGTGCCTGGCTAAATAAAAATGCGCAATCCCATTACCCCGGTTGCCATCCACCGAGAATTCCCCCAGATATTCCCATTGGTCCGACACATACCCGGTCTCTTCCAATAATTCCCGCTTCGCTGCGGCCAATGGTTCCTCGCCAGGTTCAACATAACCACCCACGGGTGCAAGAGTCGTCCCGCGGACACTGTATTTGGTCTGCCGGAAGCACAGATATTCATCATCCTCGGTCAGTGCGGCAATGTTCACAAAATCCGGTGTTGCCAGCCAGGGCCAGTCTTCGATTATTTCACCACCTGGCAAGGCAATCGTGTGTCGTTCAACTTTTAGGAACGGTCCAAGGTCCAGGACAATATCCCGTGAGATGGTTTTCCAGGGCTCCAAAACAGCCTCCTCGTATCCAGATCGGACAATAGCTAAATTATAGCGGTTAAAATCAATTAGCAGGGACGCAGCGCACACCACGTCCCTGCTAAAAGCAATTCCACCCGTCTTACTGGGGGGAATATTTATCCCCTGAAATATTCCTCCAGGTCAAGATTCTAATTCATGATAAATTACAGATCATTAGTCAGTCTAAACAATATTATAGAAGAATGCAGGCTTCGAATCAGGCTTTAATGTTTTCGAGGCAATCGCTCAAACATCAACCCTCTCATGTCAGAGAATGTCCGTTATCTACAAAAGTTCATCTCTGTGATAAATCTCATGCTCCAAGATATGCCGGAATTTTTCGGTTGGTGTGAATTGTCTCCATCGATAACGTCGATCGGTTCCATAAGCCCCTTCCAGTCGACCAACCAACGTGCGGACAACAACTCCGCTGCCATTCTCCCGCCGACCCTAGACGTCCGCCGGTTCAACTTCCAGGTCGTCCGGTGAGATTTCAAGGGAGGCAAAATTGGCAAAGGATAAATCTCGAAAATCGATATCCTGATGCTGCTTCAAAACATCGAACAAGCCCAAATAACTGGCAATGCCTCTGCGCTCCCAGTTCAATCCCAGCATCTGCGCCACCCCTTCAATCAAGGTGGTGTTCGGCGCTTCAATTTCCATGAAATCACCAAAGGGCATCTCGTCCAGGACAACTTCCACGTCTCCCAAACGATACACCCGGCGGTATTTTTCGTATAGGACAACAACCTGATACCCCAAAGCCTCAAATAACTTGAGCGCTAACTCCAGATCGTCTGCCGTGACCTCAATTTCTGTGCGAACCAAAACTCCAGCTTCAATATGCGCATTGTCCTTATATGTTACCCTTACCCGGTCATCCTGCCGCAGCCTGAGCACCCGGTGACCGGCAGACAAAGCCCCATCCGGTGTATCCAGACGGAGGTTTCGCTCCAGCACCCTCGGTCGAACCAGGTCCGCTCCGGTCGTTTCCAGTCGGGCAGCCATTGCCTCCAGATTGCGCAAATAAAACTTCACTTCTTTTTCCTGATAATCCATTATGTGTTTCCTTTATGAGGGGTTGAGAAATATTCTCGACCGGGTTTTGATTGCAAAGCCCAAACTGCCAATCCAAACCAGAACAGGGTCAACAGTAACATAAACAGCCAGTTCCCCTGAGCATCCTGATCCCGCCAAAGCACCAACCGCTCAAACCAATAGATTGCGGGAAAAAGCACGGCAGCAACCCAGGTCAGCAGTTTTGTCCAGCACCACCGGCGCACAAGTCCCCAGATCACCGGCAAAGCAGCCACCCCCCAGAATAACCCGGTGGCAACCAAATAAACGAATATTCCTTTTGAAAGGATTTCAAGCACCAGTTCCCGTTCCATCACCGCCCGGATAAAGCGTAGCCAACCCAACAGACTCCAGAAAGCAAAGGCATAGCCCAATAGCCTTACGGAGAAGGGTCTTTTTGGATGGATTGAGTTGGGACTCGAACTTGGATTAATTTTATTGGACATACCCTAATTATACGTCGGGTTCATCCTCGAAGGCTTCTTCCCCCGGATCAAATTCAACATCACTGAGATAACCCAAACGCGCCAGGGCCGAGCGCACTTGTTTGACTGCGCCGGGATAGATAACCGCAGTCGTCGGCCCCAACGGATCACCTACAAAACGAGCTGCGGGGGAATCCCTCAGGGCCAGCATAATTTTCGGCGAATCCACTCTCAGGATCACAACCTGCTGGATCTGGACCTGACCGCCCTTTTTCTCCCATTGGCGAACCGCCTCCACCAAACTCGGTGGTGTGTGCTTGGCATATTTCGACAGGAGCGTCTCAAGATGAGAGATTTTCAAACCCTGGGCCGCCGCAGCGCTCATTGAAGCCGGGGTCAACTGGTACACGTGCCTCTCGTTGGATTCCTCCACCCATAAGCCAAACCTGGAAACCTGATAACGCGCCAGGCGCGGCGCCAACCGGGGAACAACCAGTCTGCCATCCGACAGGGCTTCAATCAACTGGTCCTCTTCCACAAGACCCATGACCGGTTGGTCCATCATCAACGCTTCTGACCAGGCAGACCAACGGAAAGCCGTCACCCGTTCGCCTTCGCCTGGTGAAGCAAGGTCCAGGAGCCCCAACCAGTGCATGGGTCCTGTGATGATATATCGCACCAAAGCGCCATCCACATCATACCAGTGGTGACTTCCTTGCAGACTCTCACCTGTCTCTGCATCGCGGATCAGCCAGGAATCATAATCTCCTGCCGGCCGTTGAAAGTCTGGGTCGTTTTGGAAAATGGCATCCACGAATGAATCCAGGTTCCACCAGGCCTCGCCCGGCACATCGCTGACAAATTCCAGAACCCTGATCCGTGCTGCGAGGGGGTCGCTATGCCATGCGCCCTCACACACAATATCAGGCATCAACCGCAGCTCATCAAACCGGTCTGAATGCCACCATCCCTGGAACAGCCAGGTCAATGCTTCACCGCGTTTCATTTCCAGGAAAGATCGGGCATCTTCCGGAACAGGCAGCTCACTGGAAGTGATCAACCGCATCGCAGCCAGCAGCGCATGAACCACAGCCAAAGGCGGCTGCCAGGCGTCTGTGCCCGGTGAGCGTTGCCCTGACCCCATCCGTAAAGCTGCCAGCAAAGTACAGGTGTGATCGAGGATCCGGTCATTCACCGGGAGAACAAATCGTGACTCCCCAGGAGAAGCCGCCCGTCCCAGCGGTTGAGGGCCGGCGGGCCTCACCGGGGGTAACAGCTCGAGAAATTCATCGGGAATATAAGCGCATTCCTGTAATTCACCCCCCTGACGCAGGAAATCCCTCCCAATCAGCCCGCGATACCAGAGGATCTCTGTCGCCGAAACCGGGTCAAGGAAGGGCTTTTCCCGGTCGCGCCGGCCGGGGCCGACTTCCCGTAATTCGCCAAAATCCCGTGTAAATCTGCCCCAGGGCAGCCAACCCTCATGACGAACGAGCGCGTCAAGCGCCTGTCGAGCTTCTTCCGGTAATGCTTCAACCACCTCCTGCACCAGTGTATGATCCTGAAGCTTTCTGCTGAGAACGGGTAGAGCGCTGCGGGCATCCGGGAGGTCAAGGTCAACCCCCCACAGCAAGGCAACGATTTGCAGAAAACCCAGATCGTGATTTCGCAGACGGTGGATCAATCCAGGCATGGGAACGCGATCAATTTAAAAGATAGGCCAGGCACCACTGTGTGGTGGCAACCAGCGCTTCGGTGTGGGTTCGTTCATAGTTATGTGAAGCATCCACTCCCGGACCGATCAACGCCACGGCGACATTACCGCCTGCCCGCCAAAAAGCCTCGCCATCTGAACCATAATAGGGATAGATATCCACTTTATGGGGAATTTCATAGGTTTCGGCCAGCGTACGGAGGCGCTCACTTAATCCATGGTGGTAGGGGCCACCCGTATCTTTGACGCACAGGGTGGCATGGAATTCATCTGAGGTCTGCCCATCGCCAACAGCAGCTANNATCACCAACAGCAGCCATATCCACCGCGACCAATTCCGCCACCTCATCCGGGAAGCCTGCCGCTGCGCCATGGCCCACTTCTTCGTAATTGCTGATCAATAGAACAGTCGTGACTTTTGGCTTCAAACCGGCTTCAACCAAAGCCTTAATCGCAAAAATGATATTGGCGACACAGGCCTTATCATCCAAATGACGGGAACGGACAAACCCGTTGGTGATTTCAACCCGCGGATCAAATGCAACAAAATCACCGATACCAATTCCCAGCGCCCGGGTCTCATCGGCATTGGTCGTCCGGGCGTCCAGACGGACTTCCATCACCTCGTCACTGCGTTCGGTTTTAGTCACCGCCTGGCCATGAACATGGCTGGAGGCTTTGTTCAGCAAAAGCGAACCCCGTACCGTCCCATTCTTGCGGGTAAATACGGTCATGCCCTCACCTTCAACCGTGTTCCAGGCAAACCCGCCCAACTTGGTCAATAACAAGCGACCGTTGGATTTGACTTCCTTGACCATCCCCCCCAGGGTATCCACGTGAGCGGTCAAAGCCCGCCAGGGGCCGTCTGTTTCGCCGGGTAAAACAGCTGCCAACGCACCCTTGCGAGTCCGGGAGAGGGTCAGGCCAGGGATACCGGACAGGGTTTCCTCGCATAACTCAATGGCCTTCTCCGTAAACCCCGTCGGGCTGGGTGTATTGAGCAAGCGGGACAGGAAATCCAGCATTTCAGATGTGTTGATTTCAGGCAATTTCATTATTTATTCCATTCCTTCAAAACGGGTCAGTTTTTCACGCCATTCCGGTGGGACGGGCCGCTTTTCACCTTTTTCATTGTCGAAAGCCACCATGACCGACCTGCCTCTGGCCAACGGTTTCCCGCCCGGGACGGATTCGATCTGGAATGCAAAGGTCATGCTGCTGTTGCCAAGCGCATCCAGCCTAACCCCAACCCGGATGGACTGTCCCATGAAGATCGGCGCCAGGTATTCAATCTCCGCCCTGGCGACGACCATACCAGTCAGTGCACCAGAATCAGGATGCCAGATACCGGACGCCTGATAATATCCCAACCGGGCACTTTCAAGGTAGGTCATATATACGGCATTATTGACATGGCTTTGCGGGTCCAGGTCGGCGTAACGGACAGTGATGGGATGATAGTAAGTAAATGAATCTGATTTCATGGGTACTCGTGAACCTTCATGTGATGAGGTTTATTATAAGCCATCTCATCAGACAATTTTCCAGATTGGCCATCACTCATCAATACTTACATTAGAAGAAAATAAACTTTACAAAAAAACTTTACAAAACTTATCTAATTCGATAAAATAGACAATATCGCTATTTTCTATCCGATAGGTAGAAAATATCTCTCCGGGGAAGTGTCTGTTGTCACTTGCGATATTGGCTCCGAAAATATCGATAGTAAACAATATTCTCCAGATGGTTCGGAAAAGAGAGTCAGCATTATGCAAATCACCCGGCAAGCAGATTATGCCCTAAGAGCTATGTTATTCCTGGCGCGCCTGGAACCTGGCCAAAGGGCAGCCACAAGCCAGATCGCCGAAAATCAGGAAATCCCGCCTTCATTCCTGGCAAAGATCATTTCCCAGCTTTCCATTGCAGGATTGATCCACACCTCCCGAGGGGCGCGCGGTGGTGTTTCGTTAGCACGAAAGGTCGAGGATGTTTCTCTCCTGGATGTCGTTGAAGCCATTGATGGACCGATTACTCTGAATGAGTGCACGCAAAATCCCGACGTATGCTCATTCGGTGAGACCTGTCCAATCCACACTGTCTGGTGCGAGACGCAAGCTGAACTCGTTCAAAAATTAAAAGCCGCAACTTTTGATAAGCTGCTGGAAGACGAAAAGCAAAAAGCAAAATAATAATTGTGACCAAAGCCCTGTTAAAGATAATGAACCTTCCGTTGGCGCCATGATTTTCACCTCTGGAAGGTTTTTGCCTTGATAAATCGTTAAGGATAATTCCGTTTCCCATTCTTTTTCAAACAACCGTTTATCTACTCTCCTTGCTGAAAATATGAGCTAATCACAAGACCATGTCTGATTTTTTAAACGTCCCAGTCACCCTGTTCGTTATACTTTTTACCCTGGTTGCTGCCAGTCTAATCCTCATTCAGATTACAGGGATCAGTAAAGCTGATAAACACATCACACAATTGGAACAACATCAACAACACTATCAAACTCTGCTTGATGAAATCAATTCACTCGAAAATAAATACCCGCTGAACAGTACCCCTCAAGAAGTTTACCAGCAAATCGAAATGAAAAGACGTCAGGCGGCGAAAGCCCTCCAATCCATCAATCCGGAGCTGGATGAGGGGCTCTCTTTCGATCAAGTCGACGATGATTTGGGACGGCTTCAGGACAGGAAAGACCGTGAATCCCAACGACTGGATAATTTCATTTGTCAAAATTGCGGCAGCAATGTCCATGGCGGGGATAAATTTTGTGCAAATTGCGGCTTCCGTCTCAAGGCATAATCGTTCCCATCCCACATGCAATATAATAAACGTATGACCAACGCCAAGGCTCTTGCGGGACCAGCAATGATTGAAATCACCGACTTGAATAAAAAGTTTAATACGCAGTCTGTCCTAAAGGACCTGTCTTTGACCATTGCCGGCGGTGAATTCTGTATCCTTGTCGGCGCAAACGGGGCGGGAAAGACCACCCTGCTGCGGATTCTTGCCGCGCTGGTCAGGCCTGACTCCGGAGAAGTGCTCCTGGAAAAAGAACCACTGTTCGCAGACCCGTCCCTCCGTCGGAAGATCGGCTATCTCGGACACCAATCCCTTTTCTATGGTGACCTGAGCGCCTGGGAGAACCTGCGTCATTACGCCCGTCTTTATAACCTTTCAAACTCTGAAGAAATTATCCGGAAGTGTATTACACAGTCCGGATTGACTCCCCACCAACATAAACCTCTCCGGACCTATTCCAGGGGGATGCAGCAGAGGCTGGCCCTTGAACGCGCCCTGATGCACTCGCCCTCTCTCCTCCTTCTTGATGAACCGCATTCCGGCCTGGATCAGGATGCGGCAAACGGCCTCGATGAGAGGCTGCGCCAGCTTCATTTAAAGGGATGCACACTGCTTGTGGCAGCACATCGCCCTCAGCGTCTGCTGCAGTCCGCCACACATGCCGCCTGGTTAAGGGAAGGCCAAATAACCGATAAGGTAACCCTTGACCAGCTCTCGGATATCCCCGGCCTCGACAGCTATATCCGGGAGGTTAAATGACAGGCTTCAGGCGATACTTACAAACAGTCTGGGCAATATTCCGCAAGGACGTCCAGGTGGAATGGCGTGGGCGTCAGGGCGTACCGGTGATGCTGGTCTTTTCCCTCCTGGTCGTTTTCCTGTTTAATTTCGCGCTGCAGCTTTCTCCGCAATTACAATCCGGGTTGGCATCCGGGCTGCTTTGGGTGACGCTGGCGTTTGCAGCCACATTGGGATTGAATCGCAGCGCAGCCCTGGAACGCGAGAATGATGCGTTGAACGGCCTGATGCTGGCACCGGTTGACCGGTCAGCGATCTTCTTTGGAAAAACCTTAAGCAATTTGGCTTCCACACTGCTGGTGGCGTTTATCCTCATGCCAACTATCAGCCTCTTCTTCGGCCAAAATTTATTGAAGCCTGCACTCTTTCTGGTTGTGATTTTGGGCACAGGCGCATACACTTGCCTGGGCACGATTCTTTCCGCCCTGAGCATCCAGAGCCGGACGCGGGATGTCCTCTTACCTGTCCTGCTTTATCCCCTGGCTTTACCCATCCTGATTGCAGCCTCAGAAGCCAGCCGGGGGATCCTTTCCGGTCAGACCCTCGGAGAACTGCAAAACTGGCTCTATTTATTGCTGGCATGTGGTATCCTGTTCACAGCAACCGGTTTGCTGCTTTTCGAAACGATTCTGGAGGAATAAGATTGCCCAATAAACCACTTCTGCTGCGTGTCCTTGATATACTCTCCATTATCCTGATCCCGGCTGCATTGGTTCTGATCTTATTCTTCACTCCCGAGGAAGCGACCATGGGCGCCGTCCAAAAAGTCTTCTATTTCCATGTCGCCTCTGCCTGGGCTGGGATGCTCAGCTTTGTTGTGGCAGCCGGAGCGGGTATCGGTTACCTGACCACCCGCGATTTTAAATGGGACTGGTTATCGCTATCCGCAGTTGAGGTCGGTGTGGTCTTCGGTCTTGTCGCCATTGCCAGCGGAATGATCTGGGCTAAACCCATCTGGAATGTCTGGTGGGTTTGGGACCCGCGCCTGACCACCACAGCCATCATGGAATTGCTCTATCTGACCTATTTCATCCTGCGCAGCGGTTTGAACACAATGGAAACCAGGGCTCGCCTGGCCGCGGTCTATGCCATCATCAGCGTCATCACCGTGCCATTGACGTTCCTGTCCATCCGCCTGTTCCGCACCATTCACCCGGTTGTGATTGCCCCCACTGGCAGCGCAGATTTCAATATGAGCCCACGGATGCTGGTGGCTTTTTTCGCCAGCCTGGTTGTTTTCACCATTCTCCTGGCGGACCTGATCTGGAATCGATACCGCTTGGCTGCTTTGCAGGCTAAAATCAATCAGGGAGGAAACTGACATGCCGCCCAATACACAGTCAGAAATGATCCTGGGGTTTGTCGTCATCCTTGGCATGCTGCTGATCTATGTCGTCACCCTCATCATCCGCACCCATCACGCCAAATCCCGGCATCAACAAATGCAGGATCAATAATTTACCCCTTACCCTTCACGCGCTAACAATAATCAGACATTTTGTTAACGATCTTCTATGACTCACTGAGTATCCTCATACTTGGTAAGAAAAGTAATTTATTGAGGAGATCGACATGACCAAGATTATTGGAATCGACTTAGGTACAACCAACAGCGTTGTTTCTGTTGTAGAAGGTGGTTCATCCACCGTTATCCCAACAGCGGAAGGCTCACGTTTACTTCCCTCTGTTGTGGCATTTAATAAAAACGGCGAGCGGTTGGTCGGGATTCCCGCCAAACGGCAGGCCGTAGTAAACTCTGAAAACACTGTATCCTCCATCAAGCGTTTTATGGGCCGTCGTTACGACGAAGTGACAGCCGAGCGTAAGATGGTCCCTTATGAGGTTGTGGAAGGCCCCACAGGTGATGCCCGGGTCCATATCCCGGTCAATAACAAAACCTACACCCCGCAGGAAATTTCCGCAATGATCCTTGAAAAGCTCAAAGCTGATGCGGAAGCCTACCTTGGCGAACCTGTCACCAAAGCCGTGATCACCGTCCCGGCCTACTTCA